>CAZBFW010000511.1:0-3770 GCA_964491135.1 uncultured Phycisphaeraceae bacterium
AGATAATGAGCGGTGACTGGAGTTCAGACGTGTGCTCTTCCGATCTCACTTGCCGAAAACGATGCGGACGCAGGTGCTCTGACCGGTTTCAGCCCCATTCACAGTTCCTCCATCTTCTCATGCGGGTCCAGTGTCTGGAGGGGAGCCGGCTTGAAGCTGGCATCGAATGGCATTGACGAATTCCACGGCGTGTTCCCGAGAATCGAAGCGCCAGAGCGGCAGCTTGAGGAGTTGCTTCCCATCACGATCCCTGATTGCCACGGCATACTCTGATCCGAAGATGCTCTCGATGGCAATATCGTTGATGGCAGACTTCGGAATCGTTCTCCGTTCACGTATGTCACTGTCAAAAAGCACAAGTCCTTCTGTGCGAAATGCAAAGTACTCGGGCTGCCTGACACGCCACCGCCGAACGCCATATGCGAGGCCAGCCATGCTGACTGCAAAGAAAACGAGTCGCCAGTCCCAGTCTTGAAAGCGAACCATGACAACGATCACTGCCAGGCACACGGCCGCGAAAAAACCCCAGAAGTAGTCTCGGCCAGTACCCTGGACAAGCGCCGAACAGGCATCGTATGGCAAGCCGCATTCAGGACAGCGGTGGGTCTCGGGCAGGCCCTTCAGCGAGTATCCGCAGCGAAGGCAGCGGCGAGGCTCGGTCACGCGTGCACCTCCCACAAGGTATCTGGCCGCGTTCCAGTGAATGGCGGCGCTCGCGCCAACGGAATTACGGCCTTGAAAGGCCGCACGATTTTTGCATGGGCACGGCCCACGGTCGAGGGCAGAAGAACCGGTGAACAGTTGAGCAGGGGGTGCAGGCCACCCGGATGGCGGAGTGCGGGGTGCCAGGGCGCACCTCATTTGGCGGCTACGGGTTGAGCGGAGACGTTGGCCAGCATTCGCTGCAGTGCTACAACGGCCAGGTGTTTGGTCTTTGCGTCGACGCGGATGGGGTTGACCACGCGCCCGTCGGCCAGGTTGTCCAGGGTCCAAAGGAGGTGCGGCGGACTGATCCGGTACATCGTCGTGCAGAGGCACTGGATGGGTGCCAGCGACCGAATCTGCTTGTCCGGGTGCTGCTTTGCCAGCCGCTCCACCAGGTTGATCTCGGTGCCGATGGCCCACTTGGAGCCGGGCGGGGCGTCGGTGACGGTTCGAATGATGTACTCCGTGCTGCCGGCCAGGTCGGCCTTCTGGACCACGGACCAGTCACACTCCGGGTGGACCAGGATCTGCACGTCCGGGTCAGCCGCCCGCGCTGCATCGCACTGGGCCGCATTGAAAAGCTGGTGTACGCTGCAATGGCCCTTCCAGAGGATCACTCGGGCGGCCTGAATCTGCTCCCGCGTCAGGCCGCCGTGTGCTGCATGGGGATCGTAGACCACCATGTCGTCCAGCGGGATGCCCAGCGCGTAGGCCGTGTTCCGCCCGAGGTGCTGGTCCGGCAGAAACAGCACCTTCCGCCCCTGACGGAAGGCCCATTCCAGGATCATCCGGGCGTTGCTGCTGGTGCAGCACGCGCCCAGGTGGCCGCCGCAGAATGACTTCACCGAGGCGGCGGAGTTGACGTAGGTGATCGGAATAATCGTTTCCGTCGTGGCCGCGGTGAGCACATCCCACGCTTCCTCCACCTGGTCGATGGCGGCCATGTCGGCCATGCTGCAGCCGGCGGACAGGTCGGGCAGGATGACGGTGACGGAGTCGTCGGTGAGGATGTCGGCGGACTCGGCCATGAAGTGGACGCCGCAGAAGACCACGTATTCCACGCCCGTTTGCTGCGCGGCAATCTGGGAAAGCTTCAGGCTGTCGCCGGTGAAATCGGCGAACTGGATGATGTCATCCCGCTGGTAATGATGCCCGAGGATGACCAGACGGCGGCCGAACCGGTCCTTGTGCTCGCGGACCCGGCGAGCGATCCGGTCCGGCGGCAGGTTGTGATATTCGGCCGGTAGTGGCGGCTGAAAAGGCATTTATCTCATCCCTTACCCTGGGCGGGCATCGTCTTCCAAGGTTTGCCTGGTTTCCATGCGGCATTGTAGCTCGAAAAGGCCTGTTCTTCACGTCACTCGTTGGGGGGTTACTACGCAGAGCCGCTCCGGCGGGCTCGTCGAAACACGCGAGGCCATGCCCGTTACAGTGTTGCTTCTTTCGGGGTGTGCGGAGGGAGCCTCAGGAGCCGCGAACGTCCCGGCCGCGGGTCTTCCACCAGATGCCGGTCATCAGAATGGCCCCAAGCGTGCTGAAGGGCAACATGGCTGCGAAGAGTGCGTTCCAGCCGTGGCCGTCGATGAGCCTGCCCAGCATGAATCCCGCCAGGATGGCGCCGAAGTACTGAAACGAGTCGATGACACCGCTGGCGAAGCCGGTCATTTTCCGGCCGCCGATGTCCATCGCCGCCGCGGTACCGATGATGGAGTGACTGGAGTTGCAGGTGAGGGAGATCAGCACGAACAGCAGGCACGCTATCAGTGGAGTGCCGTGGTCGGTGTACCCCAGGACAACAAGGGCGATCAACACGCATACCGTCTCGAGCCCATAGAGCAAGGCCGCCACGGGCGATCGGCGTCCGCGGAACAACGTGTCGGAGATCAGGCCGGAGCTGAAAGAACCGACGAACGCGGAGATGGGCAGGAGCCAGACGAGGGCGGAGTAGTAAGACGACGTCTTGTCCGCCTTCCATTGTTCGACCAGGTACAGCACCCACCATGCCTCGACGGCTCGTCGGACGAAGCCCGTGCAGAAGTACGCGCCGGCGTTGATCCAGGCAAGCGGGTTTCCGGCAATGCGACGAAACACAAGAGCAAGAGGCAAGCGCTCGTCGTGCCGGTCGTCCGCCTTCTCGTCATCGTGCTGGATGTGATAGCCCGCTTGCTCCGGATGGTTCTTCACGTTCAGGCACGTGATGATCAGGACGAACGCGAGAATGGCCGGCGGCACGAAGAACATCATCCGCCAGTCCTGCCTGCCTACGACAATCCCGATCACCGGGATGGTGAAACCGATCAGCAGGTACTTGCCTAGCGCTCCTACGCTGATGGCTCCCAGTTGGATCATACCGCCGAAGATGCCCGCGAACCGTCCCCGCTCGCGTCGGACGAACCAGGCTGCATTGATCTTCACCATGCCCGGCGCGCCGAATGCCTGCATGTAGCCGTCGAACAGCCGAATGGTTACGAGGGCCACAAGCATCCAGGAGACGGCGGCCCACGAGGTCAGGCCGAAGCAGACGTTCAGGATGATTGTGCCCAGGGCTCCGATGGCCATGGATTGGATGCCGCCCAGCCGATCGGCGAACAGGCCGTTGACGAACTGACCGACCGCGTAACCGCCGTCGCGGGCACTGTTGATCGCTCCGTACTGCTCATTGTTGAAGCCGAACTCCTCGCGAAGCTCCGGCGACACGATCCCCAGGTTGTAGCGGCAGAGGTAGTACGACGCGTACAGCAGTCCCAGGAAGAACCAGTTGCGGAATCGGCGGAGGCGGTAGCCCGGGGGATGCTCGAAGAAGGCGGCATTCGGTTCGTGTTGACTCGGGGGCCCCGTCTGCATGGGTCGGATCGCGCTGCTTTCCGGGCTCGCCCCGGGTCTTTCAGCGAATGGCCGCCCGCCCGCGCCGTCGCGGCGGACCCGCCCGGGGTCGTCGAAGTGTACGGGATACGGCCGCTGATTCAAGCGCGTTGGCGGGCGAGCGGAAACGGGCTAGAATTCCCGGTTTTGCGGGAAGGCAGGGGCGTCGCACTCGTGGCTCGCAGGGTTGGGCAAACGCAGGA
>CAZBFW010000512.1:0-3757 GCA_964491135.1 uncultured Phycisphaeraceae bacterium
CCCCGGGGGGTTTACAAGATGTAACTTGTTTTCAGGATAGGTTTTGCCGGAATTCCTCACAACAGCCGGCCGACCCAGGCACCCTCAGATACCGACCATACCCCATTTTGTGGCCCGCGTCCGGGAACCACATGGATTGCATTTTTACTGCAATTAGGCCATTCATACTTCAAGGTACCAGGATCGTGGGTTCAGCCCGGATTCCGGGCGTCGGCGGGGGGCCTCCGCAGGCTGCCGTCCGAAGAGCGGCTGCCGATCCGGTTCTCCGTGCCGGCCATCAGCCGTTGTATGTTTGCCCGGTGCCGGTAGACGACCAGCCCCGCCACAAGCAAGGCGAACCCGATCAGGGGCCAGTCGCCTTTGGGCAGGCCCGAATGACGTATCCAGGACCATGCGATGACCAGAAGGGGGAACGCGCCGCTGGCGGTGATCGAGCCGAGCGAAACGTATCGGCTGACCGCAACAACGACGGCCCAGACGGCAAATGCCACCAGCGCGGGAACGGTGAGCCCCGGGTACAGACCGAGGCAGACGCCCAGCGTGGTGGCCACGCCGCGGCCGCCTTTGAGCTTCAGAAAGGCCGAGTAGTTGTGTCCGAGGACCGCCGCAAAGGCCACGGCCAGCGTGAACAGGCGAGCGGCCAGGGGCGAGAGAAGTTGCGCCTCGGCGTAGTTCTCCAGCACCAGGGCCGCCAGAAGCGTGGGCAGAAGCCCCTTGGCCACGTCGAGGAAGAACACCAGCACACCCCATCTGCGGCCGAGCAGCCGGCCGACGTTGGTGGCCCCGATATTCTTGCTCCCGGCGGTGGTGACGTCGACGCCGTGCAGGGCGCCGACCAGCACGCCGTACGGCACGGAACCGAACAGGTACGCTGCCGCGATCATGGCCGGTATGATCCAGGCCGGATTCACGTCGGGCCTCCGTTTCGAATGAGGTTTTCGTACAGTTGCAGCATTTCCTGGGCGTGGCGTCTCATGGAAATGCGTGGCAGGCATTCGCGGGTGCGCTCCGCCAGTCGCCGGCGGATGCCGGCGTCGGCCAAGGCTCGCGTCCGGTCCACCAGGGCCTGGATGTCATCCGGCGAGTCCACCACGTAGCCGTTGACGTCATCCTGGATGACGTCCGACGCGCCGTCGAAGCGCGTGGTCAGGCAGGGCAGACGGGAGGCGAGCGACTCGAGCACGACGCGGCTGCAGGGGTCGTAGTACGTCGGGTGAACCAGGAAGTCCGCGGCGTGGTAGTAGGCCTGGATACGGCCGGTCGGTCCGGCGAACTGGATCCGGTCCCCCACGCCCATGCGGGCGGCCAGTTTCTGCCAGCGGGCGGGGTTTTCCTTGCCCACCACCAGCGATCGCAACGGGAGCTTGTCGCCACGTTCCAGTCGGGCGAGCGTCTCGATCCAGCGGCGGATGCCCTTCAGCCTGAAATTGTGGGCCACCATGAGGGCGAGCGTCTCCCGGTCGCGGATTCCGTGCAGCTTGCGCACCTCGATGCGGTCGGCTCGGCGCTGCTGGGAGTCTGCCGTGTCGAGATCCACTCCGTTGAAGATCCGCCGGGTGTGTGTTTCCGGAAACGCGTAGTGCGTCGCCAGTTGGTGACACACGTAATCGGAGATGGCCACGACCACCGGTCTGGGCGATCGCTCGAGCAGGCGCCGCTCCAGCCGCAGCCTCGAGCGTTGCTTGGCCGCGAACCGGTTGACGAGGCTCTTGAACTGCCGGGCGAGCGGTGAGTGTCGAAGGGCCAGGTTGCGCTGGATGACCTCCGCCACCGTGCCCCCCCGGGGCTGGTAGATGTCGGCCACCGGGCAGGGGACGATGGCATGCACGAGGTCGCATTCGCCGTCTTGAAGGGCGGCCGCGGCGGCCCGGGGAAAACCGGCGCTGCCCTGCCATTGCGTGGGCGCGAGAGATCGCACGGTATGAACGGTCATGCCCGGGGCCGAGGCACACCGGCTGCGCGTGTAGACCTCGACCTCCACGCCCAGGTCCACGATGTGACGAAGGAACTGGCGGGTGGAGGTTTCCGCTCCGCCGCGCCAGGGATCCATCCATTCCACGACCAGGGCAATCTTCACAGCCGGTTACTCGTCTTCTGCGCGGCTGCGCCCCAACGCGCCGCGCCGGGAACCCCCCGGGTATCCCCGCATGGCTTCCCGCTCGCACGCGGGAATTCAGGCCGCGAAGCTTAGGTACGCCCGGCCAAACATGCAACCGGCGCCCCGGCTTACGCCTCCGGCTTGCGGATGTCGTACTTGCGGATTCGATACCTCAGGTTGTCGCGGCTGATGCCCAGGGCGCGGGCCGCGGCCGACTGGTTCCAGCGGTGGTCGTTCAAGGCGTTGATGATCATGGCCCGCTCGAAGTCCCACAAGGAGGAGTCCCCGGCCGGGCCGCGCGATGCGGCGGCGTTGCCCGGTCGGGCGATTTCCGGGGGCAGATGCTCGCGCCGCAGTCGGTCGCCGTCGCACATCAGCACCGCCCGCTCCACCACGTTCTGCAGCTCCCTCACGTTGCCCGGCCAATCGTGCGCGGTCAGCAGGGCCTTGACTTCGTCCTCGACGCCCGGCACGGACAGGCCCAGGTCCCGGGCGGCCCGAACCACGAAATGATCCACCAGCAGCGGCACGTCCTCGCGCCGATTCCGCACGGGCGGCGTCTGGACGGGGAAGACGTTCAGGCGATAGAAAAGGTCTTCGCGAAAGCTCCCGTCTTGCATTGCCTTTTGCAGGTCCCGGTTCGTCGCGGCCACGATGCGCACGTCACACGCGACCGTTCGCGTGCCGCCCACCCGAACGAACTCACGTTCCTGGAGCACGCGCAGCAGCTTCACCTGCGTGGACGGGCTGATGTCGCCGATCTCGTCGAGGAACAGCGTGCCCCCGTCCGCCAGCTCGAATCGCCCGATCTTCTGGGCGGTGGCCCCCGTGAACGCGCCCTTCTCGTGCCCGAACAGCTCGCTCTCCAGCAGCGTCTCGGACAGTGCGGCGCAGTTGATGGCCACAAACGGCTTTTCCCGCCGGTTCGACGTGTCGTGTACGTACCGGGCAAACAGCTCCTTGCCCGTGCCCGTCTCGCCGAGAAGCAGGACCGTGGCGTTGCTGCGGGCGACCCGATCGCACAGATGCAGCACCTCGCGCACGGCCTCGCTACGGCCGATGACGGCGTCGCCGGGAACCTTCGACTCCCGCAACGCGCGGTTCTCCCGCTTGAGCGTCTCGTGCTGCTGCGCGTTGCTGGCCCCCATGGCGGCAAGGTTTGCGAACAGGCGGATCAGGTCCAGGTCGGCCGGGCCGAACGGCTGCCCGTCAACCCGGTTCAGCACCTCCACCACGCCGACGGCCCGATTCTGGTGAATCATGGGGGCGGCCACAAGCTGTTGCGTGGTGAACCGACTCATCTCGTCGATTCCTTTGAAGTGGCTCGCATCGACGCTGACGTCCGCGACGATCTCCGGACGATGCGTCACCAGCACGCGCCCGGCGATGCCCAGCCCCGCGTCAAACTCCTCTCCCAGCAGCGTGTGGGCCGCCTGTCCGACCGCCGCCGTGAACACCAGCTTGCGCCGCCGCGCGTCCAGCAGGAGAACGCTGGACGCCTCCGCCCGCATGACGGCGGCCGCCGATCGGGCGATGGAGTCCATCACCGTGGCCAGATCGAGTGTCGAGTTGATGGCAGCAGACGCCTCGGCCAGGGCGGCCAGGGATTCGCGCGACAGACTGGCGGTGCCGGCGGTCATGGTCGGAACCTGCTGAGTG
>CAZBFW010000513.1:0-3755 GCA_964491135.1 uncultured Phycisphaeraceae bacterium
CGTTCGGCCCCGCGGCACGGCTGTCCGCTGCGCTGTCTGATGCCGTGCCGAAGCGCGGCCTGCACCTGGCCTCGACTCCGTACCAGGCGCAGGTGCTTCGCGAGGCAGGCGTACCGGCGGAGCGGGTCGACGTGCTGGAAGTCGGCGTGGATGCCCTGGCCATAACGCCGCTTGCGGCGGACGATCCCGCGTGTGCGCCCTTCGCCTGCGACGTGGCCATTCTGTGCGACGTGACTGACCTGCGTGCCGCCTGCCACGTTTCCGAAGAAAGCCAGCAGCGCTTGTTTGAGGCGATCCTGCACGCGGCGCCAAGCTGGGCGGAGACCTATGTCCCCGATCACGCCGAGGGCATTCTGTCCGCCGCGGAGCAGCGATGCGACCGATCGCTGAAGGACGAGCGGATACGGGCGGGCTTCATCGGGCTGATCCGCGATGTGATCGCGCCATCCGTGCTCGCGCGCTTGGCCGTGGAACGCCTGGTCCGGCAGGGGTTGAACGTTCGCGTGTGGGGCGACGGCTGGTCGTTGGCGCAGCCGCTGGCCCGACTGCACGCGGGGCCTGTGCCGCCGGTGGAGGATCGCAATCGGATCTATCACGCCGCTCGGGCCGTGCTTTGCCCGTTTTTCGGGGCCCTGACCGCTCGAACCGTGTTGGAGGTCATCGCGGCGGGCGGCAGCGTGCTGTGCCGCCAATCGGACGTGCCGTTGCCGGAGCGCCATCCGCAACTCGCCGACGTACTTGCTGCGGTGCCGAGCTACCGCCGGCTGAGCGAGCTTCCCCGCGCGATCGCACCTCTGCTCCGCGCGTCTGACTCCCCCCCCGAACCCGCCGCGGTCGACGCCCGTGCGGCCCTGCGAACGAAAGTGCTGGCCGAACACACCCTCGCCCACCGGCTGCAAACCATCCAGGCCCGCGTAATTCGCTAAGTGCGGCGCACAGAAGGCTGGTCAGCCGTCAAAACCCGCCCGTCGGCAGGCTCTCCCACTCCGGAGGCATCTCGAACCATGCATCGTCCACCGAGTCCAGCGGCTCGGCCAGGATGCAGGTATACCCGATGGGCGGACGCGGATTTTGAGAAGGTCGGGGCGTCTCGTACCGCACGACGTGGCCCCGATCGACGTAGCCCATCGCCATGGGATCAGCGGCCCCGACCTGCCACGTCCCATCCTCAGCCAGCATCAGCCTACGCCACATCCAGATGCGCGGATACCACTGTCCTTCCCGCAACTCGGCCCATTTCAGCACGACAGCGTCGCCGCCCGACGCCGGCGCGTCCGGCAACGCCCGCTGACACCCTCCCACGTCATACTTGAGGTACTCCTCCGCCCAGAACGGATCGAGCTGCCAGTCCGCGCCGGGAAGGTCGAACGATGCTCGTCCACCCAGCGCATATCCATGCGCCGGATCAAACCACCGTTCCTGTATGTTCGGTCGTTGCCTGTGGTTTCCCTGCTCGTAGCAGCGGAACCCAATCCACCCTTTATCATCCGGACCGATGTACTCCAGCCGCGCATCGTCATCGCTGCCGAAGAATCGCCCCAATTCGGACTCCCAAACTTTGCCGCGCAACGTGTAGGGCCAGTTGTGCGAAAGCTCTTTCGCACATACGGTCTTCTGCGCAGGCCCTCCCAGAACCGGCCACACCTCTGTCTCGGTCCGCCCGTCAAACAGAATCCACATGTCCTTCCGATCGGTCGGAACATGATCCAGATATCCGGCAGCGGCTTCCTCCAACTCGGCTACCGTCAGGGAAGAGGGCAGATCGGCCGGTATTCTGTCGACTCGGACGCGCTCGCCATCCGTGATCACGAAGATGACCTGCTGGCCCGACGTATTCGCGACAACCATCCGATAGGTCCCGAACGACTGCTCTTTCGCGGCAAAAACATGGTCTCGCAGCGCGAGAATGTCTCCAGAAGCCCGCCAATCCAGTACTTCAGCATCGACGGGCGCCCCCAGCTCGTGGATGTCGCGCGGAAACTGATCCGGATACTCGAAGGTGACGTGCCCTCTGATGAATCCCTTGCTCCAGGCCAGCAGACCTGTCGTGGGATCGATGCCGTATTCCAGGATCGGTCCGTACCGGCCCTCTTTGCGCTTCAGCACAATGAACGGGCGTCCGTCGACCGTTACCCCAGTCTGCTCCCACTCCTTTTCAAACGATCTTCCGAACATTTCCGCCTGCTGCACGAGGCCTTCCAGTGTATTGCGCGCCCCTGCGTCCATGACGCCCCTGAATTGCCGGTACAAAGGGTCTACCGTGGACCAGATAATCGACCCGCGAGCCGCCTTGTATGTCACGCACTCCCCTGTAGACAAATCACGAATCATGCAGGACGTGCCGTTGCCGGCGACGTCTGCGAGCATCCCCCCTTCGGCCGACCAATGAGTGTCCCCGTTCTCATCGACGCTCTTCACCACGCGGACCTTCCGCATGGCCGCGACAACGTCAGAAAGGGCGAAGGCCTTCGGCTGGTCGGGAGGAGCGATCAGCAGAACGGCCACAGCGATGGCGGCCGCGACGGCCAGCGCGGCACCGATCCGGCGTGCTGCCAAGGCCCACCGGCTCGTCCGTTTCTCCGGAACCGCCCGCAGCATGGCCCCCAGTTCGGCATCCGAGGGCGGATGGTTCCGGGCCTTCTCGAATAACGCGTCCAGGCAGTTGTCATCGCTGGTTGCTACACGATCTTTGTTCATACCACTACCTCCCGCGGGGTTCCTCCGGCTTCGCCAGCACCGCGCGAAGTCTCTCCATCGCCCGGCGACAATGGCTGCGGCAGCTCTCCTGCGAAATCCCCAGCAGGACCGCCACTTCGGCGTACTCCAGTTCGCACAGTTTCCGCAGGGTTACCACGGCCGCCTGACGGGCCGGGAGGGCTCGAATGGCTGCGTACAGTCGGGCCACTTCGGGCGGAGCCTCAATTGGAGTCGCGGGTGCCCGGCCCGCATCCACCCCCGTGGCCTCCAGCGCCCGGCCGTTTGCCCGGGCCCGCAGGCGCGTAATGGCCAGTCGGGCCGCGATCTGCAAACCGTAGGCCCGCTCATCGCGGATCGCGACGCCCCGGGCGCGAGCGGCCAGCACCCGGGCGACCGCCTCCTGGGCCACGTCCTCCGCGTCCTGATGGCGGCGAAGCAATCGAATGGCGACGGCCGCGCAGCGGTCTCTGAGTTCACCCGCATCAGCGTCCAGTGCCCACCTCCTCCCTGAGCCCACCCCCGCTACAGTATACGACGCGCGAAGACCAATTCCGTGCAAAGGTAAATCAGGAGAGAAATGGTGTCGCCCGCTCGCGAGGGATCCCTCCGAGCCGTTTTTGGTATGGACCAGCGGGCAGCGGTCAATAGGGTGCCGCAACTCGTTCGAAGTGCATACCGTTGAAGTCGAAGAGTTCCCGCGCTTCGGCCAGACCGTCGGGCTTCATTCGTCCGGCCAGCAGCCGGCCGCCTTCGCTCCAGACGAGGCGGTCACCGTCCAGGTCCGCCCACTCCCACAGCGGGAAGTTGCCGACACTTCCGGTTTCCGTATGCACAAGCTGGTGTCCCTCCGTTCGGTGTCCGTGTCCACATCCCGGTGGGGGCGCGGCGTACACGAGCTTTCGCAGGATCCAGCCGCCGCCGATCGGCTTCTCAAGGGTGGTCGCGAGCGGATCACCAATGTCGTCATCCAGGTGCGCCAACCTCCAGCCGTCTCGACGAAGCCGGGGGTAGTAGATCGGAAGAGCGTCGTGTAGGGAAAGAGTGTAGGATAGGGTGTA
>CAZBFW010000514.1:0-2939 GCA_964491135.1 uncultured Phycisphaeraceae bacterium
GATAATGAGCGGTGACTGGAGTTCAGACGTGTGCTCTTCCGATCTGGTTCGCCCGGCTGCGGCAAGACGACGCTGCTGGAGCGTGTGCTGCCGCGGCTTCAACCCCGCCTGCGCTACGCGGTGCTGGAAGGTGACCTGTTCACCGCCCGCGACGCCGAGCGCATCGCGGCCATCGGCGTCCCGGTGATTCAGTTGGAAACACAAGGGTCGTGCCACCTGGACGCGGCCCTGGTGCATCGCGGCGTATGCGAACTGCCGCTGGCCGACCTCGACCTCCTCTTCATCGAGAACGTGGGCAACCTGGTCTGTCCGGCCAACTTCGACATTGGCGAAGCCGCTCGCCTTGTCGTCCTCAGCGTAACCGAAGGGCACGACAAGCCGGCGAAGTACCCGCTACTTTTCGCCAGGGCGCACGCCATCGTCATCGCGAAGATGGACCTGCTCCCCCACACCAATTTCGACCTGCCGGCCGCGGAGGCAGACATCCGCAAGTTCAACGCAGATGCGCCGATCTTCCATTTCAGCACCCAGGCCGACCCGGCGCCGCTGGTCGGCTGGATTGCAGGCTAAGTGCGATTGCATCAATCGTATTGCAGCAGGTCTCGCATGGTGACCAGGTCCTGCACGTGCTGCACGGTCCCTGTGCCGTCGAAGACGACTTCAAACGCCACGGCCTCTGAGAATCTGTAGGGGAAAGTGAAGCCGCGCGGCAGCTCGTTGCGGGCAAGACGGTCGGCCAACTGCTTCTCGTCGAACCGGTTCTCCGGGCCGGGCTTGCTGAATTCGACGCCGTTGCGGGTCTGGACGATGATGGTCCGGTAGGTCGGTGGTGGTTTTTTGCAGGTCGCGATCACCTGGTTCCAGGTCATGCCCGGCAGAATGGCCTTCTTGGCCTCCTGACCCGCCTTGGTTGGATCGAACGAGGCATACCCCCCGAAATAGTACAGACAGACGCCACCAATCACGAAGATGACCAGGAGAATCAGCAGGCTCTTCATCAGTCCACCTCCTTCGGGTGACATGAATGCACCCGGCATGCGGCATCGGCCCCGGAGAGACTCGGCAACAACAGTGTTCCGATAGTCTACCCGGCTGATCGGCGTGGCTGGAAGGGCCCGCCGGGCATCCCGCTGGCCGTTTTTCTCCACTTCCATTGCGGGTCTGGATTCGGTTAAACTGGTGGTTGCTGGGAAAGGGCCCTGCCCTCGCAACAATCTCAGGAGCATGCCGATGAAGATAAAGAAGCCCCGCCGATCGTACTGTCTTGTTCCACGACTCCGTTCCTGGGTCGCATCCCTCGGTGTCTTTTGCGCCCTGGCGTCGACGGCCCTGGCTTTCGACCCACTGAACGGGGACTACACGCGAGATGAGTCTCTCGACATCCGGGTCGTGACGTATAATCACCAGGGAAATTTCATTTCCGACTCCAGCCGCGACGCCGCGTTCAACCGCATCCTGGCCGCGCTGGATCCGGACGTCATCTGCTTCCAGGAATTCTCCAGTTCCGTCGAAGCCGGCGAGATTGTGGCTCGGCTGAACAGCGTCTTGCCCGTTCCGGGTGAATCGTGGCGAGTGCATTTCGGACTGCTCGGCGGCACGCGTACCGTTTTGGCCTCGCGTTTTGCGTTCCTGATGACTCGCACCGACACCGTGCCGGAGTCGTCCACGCGCGGCGTAACCATGGCGCTGGTCAACCTGCCGGCCGCGGACTACCCGGTGGACGTGTATATCATGGGCGTGCACCTCAAGTGCTGCGGCGACCCGGGCGGTCCGGAAGACGAGGACCGCCAGCGCAGCGCGGACGCCATCGCCAACTGGCTCGGCGATGCCCGCGGTGTGGCCCGACCGTCCGGCAACAACATCGTGCTGCCGGCCAACACCCCCGTCATTAACCTCGGCGACTTCAACCTGGTGGGCGGCCCTCAGCCGGAAGACACGCTGATCACCGGGGACATCCAGGACCAGGCTACGTTCGGCTCGGACGTCAAAGGCGACTGGGACGTATCCGACCTGACGGACCTCGGTCCGGTGGACCCTTTCACCGGCGACGACTTCACCTGGCAGGGCAGCCAGAGCTATCCCCCCTCGCGGCTGGATCGGTTCTTTTACACGGACAGCGCGGTGGTCGTCGCCAACAGCTTCGTGCTGAACTCCGCGACCATGACGCCCGCCGCCCGGGCGGCCCTCGGCCTGCAGTATGGCGACACGCTGCCGCAGAACTCGTCCGACCATCTGCCAATCGCCATGGACCTGCGCCTGGCCGTCACGCTGGGGAACGGGGATTTCGACTCGGACGGCGACGTGGATCTGGCCGATTTCGCCGCGTTTCAGAATTGCTTCGGCAGCACCTTCGCAACCGAATGCCTGCCCGCCGACCTCACCGGCCTGGACCGGCAGATAGACGAAGCGGATTACATCGAATTTGCCTCGCTGTTGATGGGGCCGTAGTCCCTCGCGGTGTGTGAGGGCGCACACCAGTGGTGGCCCGTTACCGATCAGCAAGCGGCACGTGGACCGGCGCATCGCCCGGGCGGAAGTCTTCTTTGTGCAGCACGGGCTTGCCGTCCACGCGGACGGTGAGACCGTTGGCGGACGGCTGCGAAGTGGCGGGCGCCTCGATCCCGCCCGGGGCGCGCCATTCCACGCCCACACGGTGGCCCGCGACGGGCACGTTCTCGAGGCTGTACCACGTCAGCCCCATCGGCAGGGGGTCGATGACCACGCTGCCGTCTTCCTGCGGCATCAGGCCGGCCACGTGACGCACAAATCCGTCCACCCACCACGAGTGCATGTAATCGCGGAACGTGCTGAGCGGCTGGCCGGTCAGGGGGTTGTACCGCTCGTAGAAATCTGCACGTGGCTGGAGGTGGTTGCAGGCCGCCCGCTGGAACAGCTCGCCGGCCAGCCCAAGCAGGCTGCGATCGTGCGTCTTGGCCGCC
>CAZBFW010000514.1:2949-3737 GCA_964491135.1 uncultured Phycisphaeraceae bacterium
CACCCCCCCCTCCCCACCCCCCAACCCAACCATCTCCTACACTCTTTCCCTACACGACGATCTTCCGATCTAGGGCGAATGCCTCGATCACGTGCGACGTGGCGGCCGGCCACGACGGACCCTCCCAGAACGCCGTCGGGCTGAAGTTCGCCTGATTCATGGCCAGGGCAGGCACGGGGCGCGGCGCCCAGAACTCCTTTGCATTCAGCAGGTGATCGCGGAACACGCAAAGGTGGTCCGGTCCGCCGATTCCCGCGAACCAGGGATAGAAAGTGGTGACGGTCAGCACATTTGCCAGCTCGTGCGAGGTGGGGTGGCGATCACGCCAGGCACAGGCGGACGAACTCCACAGCTTTTCGTTCACCGCGCGGGCCGATCGCTCCGCGTACTCGCCGAATCGAGCGGCGTCGGCTGCCTGGCTCAGCACGTTTGCCATGGCCGCCACCGCGCGAAGGTTCGCCACCGCATAGCTTGTCGCGTCGATGGCGTCGTAGCGCAATTCCGCGTCCGGCCACCGCTTCAGGTCATCCATGCCCGTCTCAAGCTGATGGTCGATCACGAACAGCCCGTCGCCGTCTGCGTCACGATCGGCAATCCACCACTGCATGTTTTTCTTCATGGCAGGGTAGAGCTTTTCGAGCAGGTCCTTGCGGCGGTGGATCGTGTAATGCCGCCACGCCGCCAGGGGCAGCATCGACATTCCCGTGCCGGACCGGTGATGAATCGGAACCTCGTTCGTGTTCAGATCGGAAGAGCGTCGTGTAGGGAAAGAGTGTAGGATAGGGTGT
>CAZBFW010000515.1:0-3734 GCA_964491135.1 uncultured Phycisphaeraceae bacterium
GCACCGACTCCATGAAGATCTACCGCCGCATGGACATCGGAACGGCCAAGCCCGAGCCGGCCATCCGCGCCGAGATCCCGCATCATCTCATCGACGTGGTCGAGCCGTCCGCGGATTTCTCCGTGGCGCAGTTCGTCCAGCAGGCGGAGGCGGCAATTGCCGGCATTCACCCACGCGGCCGGCCCGTCCTGTGCGTCGGCGGCACCGCGCTGTACATCCAATCCCTGATGACCGGCCTGTTTGAAGGACCTTCCGCCGATGCAGACCTCCGGCAACGTCTGCGCGAGCGGGCCGATCGCGAAGGACCGGCCGCCCTGCACGCCGCGCTCACCCGGGTCGATCCGGACGCCGCGCGGCGAATTCATCCGAACGACCTGCGACGCATCGTCCGGGCCCTGGAGGTGTTCGAGCAGACCGGCACACCGATCAGCCGGCTGCAGACGCAATGGGGGCAGTTGCGGACCGACCTGGACTGTCGCCTGATCGGCCTGCGCCGCCCGCGTGAGGACCAGAGCCGCCGCATCAATGCGCGGGTTCGCCGCATGATCGACCAGGGCCTGGTGGATGAAGTCCGCGCCCTGCTGGCCGAACCGCCGCCACTCAGCCACACGGCGCGGCAGGCCGTCGGGTACGCGGAAATCATCGAACACCTGCAAAACGGCCTGCCCCTTGAAGATGCGGTGGAAAAGATCAAAATCAACACGCGGCGGCTGGCCAAGGCGCAGCGAACGTGGTTCAAGCGCTTTCCCGTGAACGACTGGATCGACCTGGCTCCGGATGACGCCGCCGAGGCGGTGGCCGAACGCCTGATCAAGGCCAAGGGGGTCGATGGGTGGAAGTAACCGAAATCACCAACTGGGCGGTCGACCTCATCAAGGTCCACAAGCGGTATGGCAAAATCCACGCCCTGCGCGGAGTGAACGTCCAGGTCCGCGCCGGGGAGATCTTCGGCCTGCTGGGCCCCAATGGCGCCGGCAAGACCACGCTCGTGAAAATCATGATGACCGTGGTCCGGCCGGACGAGGCCCACGGCACCGTGCTGGGGCGGCGGCTGGGTCATCCCAAGAAGCTCGCCCGCATCGGGTATCTGCCGGAGAATCACCGGTTCCCGCCGTACCTGACCGGCCTGCAGGTGCTTGACTACTTCGCCGCGCTGGCCAAGGTGCCGCGGCGAGCCCGGCGCCGGCGGGCCCCGGAGCTGCTTGACCGCATGGGCATGGCCGATTGGGGCGACACGCGCGTGAGCAAGTATTCGAAGGGAATGCTCCAGCGGCTGGGCGTGGCCCAGGCCCTGATGAACGACCCGGACCTGTTGGTTCTCGATGAGCCGACGGACGGTCTGGACCCGATCGGCCGCCGCGACGTTCGCCTGCTGCTGCAGGAGCTGCGCTCGCGCGGCAAAACCGTCTTCCTGAACTCACACCTGCTGAGCGAGCTGGAAATGGTGTGCGACCGCGTGGCCATCCTGGTCGGCGGCTACGTCGCCCGCCAGGGCACGCTGTCCGAGCTGACCGAGCACACGGTGGAGTACCACGTGACCGCTGAGGGCGACCTGGCGGACCTGGGTCCCCAGATCGCCGAGTTGAAAGCCCGGCGCGACGGGAGCTGCGTGATCGTCACCGGGCACGACACCCGCCGCGTGAACGAGGTGATCGACCTGCTCCGCCGGAACGGGCGGATGATCGAGTCGGTCCGGCCGCACCGGTTCAGCCTGGAGGACGTGCTGATGGAAGTGATCGGCGGCGGGGAGGGAGAACCCGTTCCCATTGCCCGCCGCCTGGACGCGCCGCGGTAGAACACCGCAGCCGAAGGACCATGCACCATGCAGACCTGGGCACTCATCAAGGACTCGTTCCGCGAGGCGATCGACCGCAAGCTGTTCTGGGTAGTGCTGGGCATTTCCCTGCTCATTGCTTTGGTCATGGCCTGCTTTGGGTTCGACGAGAAGGGAATCGTCGTCCTCTTCGGAGTGCGGCGGTATGAATGGCCCGAGTTGGCGTTGGGGTCGCCGATGCGCGACAGCGTGCTCGTCACCGTGCTCGCTCATCTCGTTGCGGACGTCTTCATGGGCTGGATCGGTGTAGGCCTGGCTCTCATCGCAACGGCGGGCACATTCCCGTCACTCATGGAAAAGGGCACAATCGACGTCCTGGTGTCGAAGCCATTGCGGCGCTGGCACCTGTTCGCGGGCAAGTATGCGGGCGGGCTGTGCTTCATCCTGGTGCATGCCGCAGTCTTTGTCGTGCTGACGTTTCTGGTCGCGGGCCTTCGCTGGAGAATCTGGGTGTGGACCTATTTCTGGCTGATCCCGCTGTTCATAGTGCTTTTCAGCTACCTGTACTGCCTCAGCGTGTTGTTCGGAATTCTGACACGCAATGCCATGACCACCGCATTGCTGGCTTTGGGCGCATGGGTCGTGATCTGGGCGGCGCAGTATGCCCACGCGAAGACCTTCATGTCGCCGGACGCGCGACAGGATGATTCGTGGTCTCGCAGTGTGAGGATTGCGCAGGCCGTTTTGCCCAAGACGCGTGACATGTCTTTCATCGCCGGCAGGATGGTCAGCGCGGACGTGCCCGGCTCACTGATTGGCGAGAGCGACGCGCTCACTGACCAGGACAGGGAGCAGATACGACGAGAAAACGAGGCGGAGCGAAACCTCGCCAACGTGCCCATCTCGTGGTCCATCGGCAGTTCGCTGGCGTTTGAGGCGGTGATCGTGGCGCTGGCGGGCTGGCGGTTCTGCCGGCGCGATTTCTGATCCCGGCGCGAACAGGCGCATTGACGCGTGAAGCTGCTCTACCTCATCACCGACCTGGAAACCGGCGGCGTGCCGCTGCACCTGTACCGCCTGGCCCGGTCCATGCGCGATGCCGGGCACGAGGTGAGTGTCACATGCCTGGCACCGCCGGGGCCGGTTTCCGCGATGCTGGACGAGGCGGGCATTCCCACGAGTGCCTGCGGCGCCCGCGCCGTGTGGGACCTGTGTATCCTCCCACGTCTGCGCCGCCGGATCATCCGGGCGGAGCCGGACGTCATCCACGCCTTCCTGTTTCACGCCAACGTGGCTGCCCGGCTGTTCGCCGGCCTGGGCAGCTTCCCCAAGCAACGACTCATCTGTGAAATCCAGACCGTCGAAGTGGAACGAACCTGGCATCTGACGGTGGAACGATACACGCACCCCTGGTGCCGATACGTCGTGGGCAACTCCCCGTCGGTGGTGGCCCACCTCGCCCGGCGGGCCGGCGTCCCTCCACACCGCCTGCTCCTTGTGAAGGGCGGCATCGACCAGGAGCCCATTCGGCAGTCCGTTCCGATCGATCGAGCGTCGCTTGGGTTGAACGCGGAAGCGCCGGTCGTTCTGTGGACCGGCCGACTCGATCCCGTCAAGCGGGTCGGCGACCTCATCCTTGCCGCGACGCAACTGGTCCGGCACGCGATCCCCCTTCAGCTTCTGATCGTCGGCGAAGGTCCGGAAAAGCCCCGGCTCCAGAAGTTGGTGGGGGAAAGTGGGATGACCGATCACGTTCACTTCGCCGGCCGGCGATCGGACGTTCCCCGTTTGCTGCGAACGGCCGACCTGTTCGTTTTTCCGTCGCGCACGGAGGGATTGCCGAACTCGCTCCTGGAAGCGATGGCAGCCGGCCTGCCCATCGTCGCAACGAACGTTCCGGGCAATCGCGATGTTCTAGATCGGAAGAGCACACGTCTGAACTCCAGTCACCGCTCATTAT
>CAZBFW010000516.1:0-3731 GCA_964491135.1 uncultured Phycisphaeraceae bacterium
TCGGGTTGCGGGTCTGGAAAGCCACCACCGTGCTCCAGCCGCGCCGCTCGAACTCTGCCCGCGTCTGCGTCGGGCGCAGGTTGTATTCGGGAAACTCCACGTCGTGGCGGGGAGTAACCACGTCCACGGGCCCGGCCAGGCATACGTCGCCCTCGGCCATCAGGACCTTGACACCCGGGTGAGCGGGGTCATCCGTCTGGAACACGAGTTTCGCCTGCTTGGCCTTGTCGTGGGCGTATTTCTCTTTTACGGTGAGGTAGCCCAGCGTACGGTCCTTGTCGTCCAACAGCGCCACCTTGTCCGCGACGCCAATCCTGTCGCCCGTGGCCTTATCGACGGCACACGTGATGGGCACGGGCCAGACGAGCCCGCTGGCCAGTCGCATCTTCTCGCAGATGGAGTGGTAGTCCGCCTCGCCGACGAACCCGTCCAGCGGGCTCAGGGCGCCGACGGCGATGAGCTCCAGGTCACACTGCTGGCGCTCCGTCAGGCGGATGCGAGCGGCCGGCGCCTCGCTGTAATTTTTTGTTATAACTCTAGTTATGAGCTTTCCCCCATGTGGGGCGGGCAAACGGCTGGATGGCATGACGTTGTTCCTCTTCCGCAGGTTGCAGCCCGGTGTACAACGGGCAAAACAGACCGCTCAGGATAGGCGAAGGCGGGTCAGGATGCAACCGGCGGCGGCGTGCGGGGAGCCGTGCGGGCCGACGGTGGTGGCGCGCTGGTCGTACGGCGCTCCGAAGGGGGTGACAGGCCGGTCGGGACGGAGGTGGGGGTGTTGGTGATGATCACCCAGTCGTTTTTCTGAGTGAAGGCGTCGCTGTCTACGATTCCCACCAGCCTGGCCTGAACGGAGGTGGTGGCCTGCCATTGCTCAAAGTGGTCGTGTTTGAGGATGAGGTATACTGGTTCATCTCCATTCAGCAGATTCGTAGCTCGTTCCAGGACCATTTCGCGCAGAAGGTCCTTTCCCTTCGTGCGGTCCACCATGCGCGAGACGATTTCGTAGGGGTCGATCATGTACTCGCTCCGCCGCTGGAAGTAGAAGTTCAGGCGGGCGTCCGGACGCTGGTCGGCCCAGAGAAGGCGAGCGTCGTCCGGCACGCCGGCTGCGTCCAGCGTGTCGTGCAGCGCCGCCACGTCGGCCACGTTATCGACGCGCGGAGCACAGGCGTACCAAACCACAAGGAAGAGCGCTACGCTCGTACCGGCCACGAGGGCGAATGCCGGGCCGGGTCGTCCGCGCACAAATGCGGCGCCCGCCCCGAGGAGGAGCACCACACCGGCCGCGGCGATCCCCACGAGCATCCCCCATGCCTGGGGCGCCTCGTGCCGCAGCCAGACGGAGCCGGCGGCCATGGCCGCGGCGGACAACGCGACGCCGATGCCCCACAGCGCCCACGCCCGACGCGGTTGTCGCACGCGGTATTGCAGGACGCGGACGGCTACCACGGACATAAGCAGCACGAGGGCCGGGATGGCCGGCGCAATGTAGTACGGCTTTTTGAACGTCATCGCGGACATGGCCAGCACGCCCAGGCCCCCCCAGAGGCCCACATAGAGCAGCGGGCGGCGCCATCGTGCGAAGCGGCGCATCCAGGGCGCGGCGAGGGCCTCAAAGACGAGGAAGACCCAGGGCGCCAGGTAACCCCCGACGACCGGAATGTAGTAGAGGAAGCCCCGGACGCGCGTGTCCTCGTAGTCTCCCTGTGCCCGCTGCACGTATTGCCAGTTCCACAACTCATCCACGTAGGGGTTGCGCCGAGCCACTTCCAGCATCCACGGCACAAACATCGCCGCAAACACGAGGATGCCCGGCAGAAACCACAGCCGCGTGAACACACGCAGAGTCTGCGGCACAAGGCCGCGCACGAAGCTCCGCAGGGCGATGGGGGTGGCGCGGAAGCCGCCCCGCGCGATCAACCGGAGCGGGCGCTCCGTGTACCACCAGAACGCCAGGGGGGCGGCCACGAGCGCGATGGGCGCCGGTCCCTTGGCCAGCATGGCCAGGCCCAGGGCCGCGTAGAAAAGCATCATGTGAACGAAGCGTCCGCGCCGCACCGTATGTGTCACGCCGAGCCAGAACTCCACGCCGGCCCACGTGCAGAAGAAGATCAGCAGCATCTCGCACGTTGCGTTGGCGGCGTACAGGAGCAGCACGACGGCGGATGCAATCATGACGGCGGCCAGGCGGCCGGCCCGGCGTCCGAGCATGAGGGAGCCCGCCCACCAGACCATCATCACCGTCCCGAAGCCTGCGAGGCCGGAGGGAAGGCGAGCCGCCGCGTCGGTGACGGGCAGCCCGCTGGCCGGGTCCGGAGGAAGCGCGTACGAAGCGGCCGCGACAAGCCAGTACGACAGGGGTGGCTTGCGCACGAACTCAGCCTCGAGAAACTGGGGCACGACCCAGTTTCCGGTCAGCCGCATGTTGCGGGCGCACTGTGCGACGATGGCCTCGTGGTCGCCCAGGGCGGGGCCGCCGAACAGCCCGCCGAAGCAGCTCACGCATGCCAGCGCCAGAACCGCCAGATGAATCCGGGAGGGACGGCCGGCGGGTGTGGAGTTCAACCGCATGGTCCTGTTGGCTCTCTGCGGCACCGGTCCGCCAAGGGCCGGTGCAGGACGTTTGAGGATCTCACGGTCCAGGCCGGCGCCTGCCCTGCGCCAGAGGGCGAACGCCAGGCGAAGACCGGATGGGTTCGTGACGAGCCCCGACCGGCCGGTGACCGCCCGGCACTGCCGTCCGCGGCTGCGCTCGCCGGCGGACGAGCCCGATGGAGCCTGCGGGGCGGCCGTCTCTAGTGCTTTGCCGGTCCGACGACCATGGTCATTCGACGGTTTTCCATTTTGGGCGGGCGTTCCACCTTCACTTCTTCCCCGAACTGGTCCAGGATCGACCGGAACATGACCATTCCGATGTCCAGGTGTGCCCGTTCGCGTCCGCGGAAGAGCATGGTGAACTGCACCTTGCTTCCCTCCTCCAGGAATTTCTTGGCCCGCTTGATCTTGATCTCGCGGTCGTGATCGTCCGTCTTGGGGCGCAGCCGAACCTCCTTGAGCGCCTGTTCGCGCGGGCCTCGGTCCTTCTGCTTCTTCTTGAGCTGGTACTTGTACCGGCCGTAGTCCATGATCCGGCAGACCGGCGGTCGTTCCATCGGAGACACTTCCACGAGATCCATGCCGACCTCGCGGGCCCGCTGCTGGGCCTCAGAGGCAGGAACCACGCCTACCTGCACGTTGTTCTCGTCAATCAAGCGGACCGGCGAAATCCGAATCTGCTCGTTGATTCGCAGCAACTTGGCGATACGCGATCACCTCCCTTCGGTTAACCCGTTTACCAGACCGGGCGGACCCGCCGTCCTCCCGCGTCAGGATTCCACTTTCTTACCCCGCGTCGCGATCTCGAGCAGGCAGCCCTCCACGAACTTCTGCAGCGGGAAATTCCCCAGGGAGCGCCCCGCCCGGTCGTTGACATTGACCGTCCGGTCGGCGGCCTCCTGCTCTCCGATCACCAGAATATACGGAATCTTCAGCGCCCGGCAGCGGTGTTTCTTGGGTCCGATCTTGTCGCCGGACACGTCCAGCTCCACCCGCAGCGCGGCCCGGACCAGCGCATCGTAGACTTCGCGGGCGTACGCCTCGCTCTTGTCGCTGATCGTCACGACGGCAACCTGAATCGGAGCCAGAGATCGGAAGAGCACACGTCTGAACTCCAGTCACCGCTCATTATC
>CAZBFW010000517.1:0-997 GCA_964491135.1 uncultured Phycisphaeraceae bacterium
CGGCCTGCGAAAGCGGTCGTCTCACGTGGATTCGACAGGGCGCCACCTGGACCAGCATGTTCATCGACGCCTCCGTCGGCACGGGATGCGGCAGTTGGATCGACGTGGAGATCGGCGACATCAACGGCGACGGGCTGCCCGACCTGGTCGCTGCGTGCAAGGTGGGGGACGCGGTGAGCATCTTCTACGCGCTGGACACGCCGACCGGCGGGGACTCGTTCGCACGGTTTGACGTGGATGCCGTGACGCGGCGGAAGGCGAGCTGCGTGCTCCTCGTGGATATGGACGAAGACGGCGACCTGGACATCGTTTCCGCGGCACGAGAGGAATCCGTCGCCAGCATCGCGTGGTATGAGAATCCCGGCCCGTCACTCGCATTCACATCCGTGTGGAACAAGCACCCGATCGGTCATTGGCCGGATGCCTTCTGGCTGGACGTCGGCGACATCGACGGCGACGGCCGGGTCGACGTGGCCGCCAGCTCGTGGGAGCAGGCGAGCTTCGCCTGGTTCCGCCGGCCGGCTGATCCGCGGGAGGCGTGGCAGCGTTTCAGCGTCGGCGAGTTCAGCGGCACGCGGGGGGCGGGCATCACCATCACCGACCTGGACGCGGATGGAATCACGGATTTGGTGGTGGGCACGTATCGCAGCGGCCGGCTGGCGGTGTTTCGACCGGTGGCGTCCGTGACCGGCGCGTGGTGGTCGGCGACGCTGGCCGCGCCGGGCGGCCGGCTGGACCTGGTGCCGGTCGTGGACATTGACGGCAACGGACGCCTGGACATCCTGACCACGGTCGATGCCGAAGACGGCGGCGTATTCTGGTATCGCCCCTGGCCGTGATGCACGGTTGTGGAGCCGGTCGGGTTTTCCGTGGAGCCACAGTGCCCGGGCTCGGGCAATTGACTCCAACACCATGGTTCTTGTCATTCAGGCTTGCTGCGGTTTCCAGGCTGTCAGACACCCCCAAGAATCGTACAATAATCCGCATGGTCGTCCGG
>CAZBFW010000517.1:1007-3729 GCA_964491135.1 uncultured Phycisphaeraceae bacterium
CGTTCTCTGGCAGTATGATCCGGACACTCCGGAGGCCGTGCTGCGCCGGCATCGTCGGATTGCCGGCTGGGTCGTCTGGCTGATGTGCGCGACCGCCGTGCTCACGATATCGTCGGTGGCGGAACTGGTCATTCTGGGCCCCCCATCGTTGCTCCAACTGATCGTACTGGTCGTGGCTACAGCCCTCGGCATTTTCTTGCTTGTTCCAGGAACTCTTGCAGCGTTCTGGATTCATGAGATCGAGCAAACGCTGGCTCAGCGACGTACCGTTCTGGATTCCACCCGATCCATGGATCGCCGCGTCGGGATGGCTGCCATGAAGATGGTATTCTGGGCCGCAGTCATCGTGCTGGCGATTCATTATCTCCCGCCGCACGTTCCCTGGCCGTACACTCCGCCGTGAGAAACCCTCAGACCAGTCCCCTCAAAAACGTCTTGGCTTGCCGGGAGAGCCGCCGTACGTCGGCGCCCTGGACCTGATGACTTGCTCGTCCGAAGCTCCAAGGGCGAGGAGACCGCCTGCTGTACGCCAGCCGTCCAGATTCTCTGCAGCCTGCGCGCATCATCGCGGCAGCATGCGAGCGTCCACTCTTCTCTGTCGCACTTCTCCCGGGAGCCGGCTTCAGCCGGCTTTCTCCTACTAACGCAACTCGTGGAAACGCGGAAAAAGCCGGCTGAATGCCGGCTCTGACAGAAGAGGAAAGAAGACTGGAGTAATGGGAGGGCCGCCCACGCCCACCTGAAGGTGGGGGCACTGGCCGGTCGGCTGAAGCCGACCCCTCGGGTTTGGCCTCTGACCCGATGAGTCTGAGGCACTCTCGGGATCGGGAATCTCGTCTGACTCCTGCTGGTTGAAACTATGCATCGTCGAGGTCATGTGTCGTCGGAGTCGTGAATCTCTCCTGGTTACCGCCGGTTGACCCCGACGGCACGGACCGGTCGGTGGAGGCCGATCCATCCTTCGGCTCACCGCATTGGGGGCACCGTCCGTTCGCGCAGGATGTGATGTTGAAGCCGCAGTACGGGCAGTACCGTCGCGGCGCTGTCACCCAGAGCTCGGCCAGGGTCTTGTAGAGCTGTCGGCTGGGCAGGTACGCCAGGACCACTGCGCCCGCGACGGCAATGCTGAGCGTAACCGACTCGGGGAGCAGCGGGTCCAGAATTCCCACGTCCGAGAGCCAGCCGAGCACCGCGCCGGTCACGAGCGCCCCAACTGCCAGCAGCACCGGAAACACTGCCACGGCGGCGGCGAGAGCCAGCAACCCGGCGTATCGGACCCGCCACGGTTGTCCCTTCATGATGCGACGCTCCACCAGGCCGTCTCCCCGTAGCGTGGGGTGACGGCCTCCCGATGCCCGCCGCTACCCGTTCGGGACGTTCTGCCTGTCCACCTCGAAGCCGAATCGCTTCGCGTAGGCCTTCACCTGCAGCTCGACCATGTCTGCCTCCATGGCCAGTTTCTGCTGCAGGCCCGGGTCGCGACGAAAGTCGTCCGGGCCGGCGGTGATCAGCGTGGTCATTGTGACTTTCCTGCCATTCGGATCGACGATGAACCCGATGGTCCGCCTGCCGTCGTTTCGCCCGAAGTTCGCATTGGTCCAGACTTGCAGCCATTCGGCCACCGTCGGCGTGTAGGTCGGGCCCGGGTCCGCCTCCAATGTGGTCGGCTGACCGCGTGCGACAGACCACGTGATGATGACGCTGAATCCGAGGATGGCGGCGCAGGCCGCAAGCTGATGGATTTTCATGACCTTTCTCCAAGAAGCATCCGCGGGTTCCCGCGGCCCATGGAACGCCGCGCTCTGGGGCCCGTCGGTCCACATTTGCCGACCTGTCGATCACAAAGTCAGAACTCGAGCATCCGCCCCCCGCCCCCCGAACCCTGACCCCCCTCCTCGATCCCTGGATCCCTCGATCCCTCCCCCCTCACACCTTCCTCGCCACCTCCTCCGCGACTTCCAGCGTCGTGTTCTTCAGGCCCACGTCGTAGGTGCCGACCTTGTGCTCCCGGATCACCCTGGCGATGGCGGTTTCCAGGCGCGTCGCCAGTTCGCCTTCTCCCAGCCAGTCGAACATCAGCTTGCAGGTCAGCAGCATGGCCATCGGGTTCACCTTGTACATCCCCGCGTATTTCGGAGCGGAGCCGTGGGTCGGCTCGAACACGGCGTAGGAGTCGCCGATGTTCGCGGAACTGGCGAAGCCCAGCCCGCCGACCAGCCCGGCCGCCAGGTCGGAGATGATGTCGCCGAACATGTTCTCCGCGACCAGCACGTCGTAGTCCTGCGGGTTCTTCAGCAGCCACATGCACTGGGCGTCGATGTTCGTTTCCCAGAGCGGGATTTCCGGGTAACTCTTGGCCACCTCGCGGGCTACGCGGGTGATCAGCCCGCCCGTCTCCCGCAGCACGTTGGGCTTATCCACGAGGGTCACCGACCGCCGCTTGTGCTTGCGGGCGAACTCGAACGCCTGGGTCACGATGGACCGGCAGCCGTCCCGCGACATGATCCGCGTGGACAGGGCCAGGTTCTCCAGCCCGTGTTTGCCGAACGCCTTCATCTTCGGATGGGCGCAGAGGGCGTCATACACCGCCTGCGGAATCGGGTGAAACTCCACCCCGCCGTACATGCCTTCCGTGTTCTCGCGGAATACCACCAGGTCAACGCCGTTGCGGTAGTTCAGCGGATTGCCCGGATAGGCCTTGCATGGCCGGAGGTTCGTGTGC
>CAZBFW010000518.1:0-3724 GCA_964491135.1 uncultured Phycisphaeraceae bacterium
ATAATGAGCGGTGACTGGAGTTCAGACGTGTGCTCTTCCGATCTCGCGCCGCCTCCGCCGCCAGGGCCGCCTGGGACACGGGCAGGTCCGGCACGGTGGAGGCGCTGTTGTCCGTGCGCCCTTCCTGGGGCCGTGCCAACGGCAGGTGACGGATCTCGACGGAAACGTCTTCACCGAAGGCCTCGCGGAACACCCGGTCTCTGCGGCGTTCAAAACACGCGCAGCCGCCGCAGTCGTAATCCACGAACATCACGATGCGCGCCGCATCCGCGCTGTGGTGTGTCGTTCGCCGGGCGGCGCCGGTGGATCGCGGCGGGATGATGACCGCCGGCTGTGCATAGTACTCGCGCAATACGAAGCCGCGATCCTCCTGAAGGGCCGCCATCGCCTGGTTCATGCCGAACACTTTGCGCCATTGCCGGCGAGCCTCGCTGACCGCATCGAAGTAGAACCACATGGCCAGGCATGCCAGGCAGCAGGTCCCGAACGCGGCAGCGGAGAGGCGCCGCTGGATGCGTGCGACCACGGGCGGATCGGTCAGCCCCCCTGCCGTACGCCTGACGTTCCGCGATCGGGAGACCCGGCGGAGGGTCACCAGGGCAAGGAAGATGCCCAGGTTCAGGGCGTGAGCCAGGGCGCACAGCGGACACCATCCGCCCACGACGAACACCATGGCGACGAAGAACAGAACGGAAATCACCACCGCGCCCAGTGACAGCAGCAGCACAAACCGCCAAAGCCGCCGAGACCAGGCGGGCACCCGGCCGACCATCAGGAACCAGATGGCCACGGACACGAACCAGCCCAGCCCGATCAGTGAGGTGGGCACCGTGACCACGCGCGAGCCGACGTGAAAGTCAAAAGACCCCCACCGGCTGCCCACCACGTCCGCGCAACTGGCACTGGGCATCGTCTGCGACTCGCAGAGCCGCAAGAGGAAGCCGGTGCCCTCCGCGGTGGCCTGCCAGCCGCCGTCATGCTGCGTGGCCAGCGTGCCCATGACCCAGGCCCCGCTGCCGGCCAGAACCACGATGATGAATACGAGTAATCGAACCATGTTTTCGTCCTGCCTCGCAGGCCGCACGGCATGCGGAAACCCGGGCGCCTCACTACATGCAGGTCTTCGCCGGCTCCACCCCCTCGCACGTCAGCCCAGGGCAGCACTCCTCGTTGTGGCCTACGCCGCAGGGATGTCCCGCGGGATAGCAGCTGTGCCGGCTGCCTGCCGCGAAGGCGTCATGGGCGAAGAAGGTGCTCAGCACCGGGGCAACGAACACCAGCTTCGCGCCCTTTCGCATCAGCTCGCGGCGGCTGACCTGCGAGGACGGGTGCGGCTCAGGCGACGGTACGGGCTGGCCGGCTCTCTGCGACTCGGGTCTCATGCACACCCCCGGGAAGACGTATCGCCTCCCCTTTGACGATTTCTATCGGACTCTGCCCGGGCGAAATGAAGCCGGTTCGGCCTCCGTGTTCGCTGATCCGTCCGGCAGATCGGCAGAATCCGCCGATGGCCTCGCTTCCAGTGCCGTCCGGCCACGCCCCCTGCCGCACCCAAAGTCGGCTCAGCCACCCGGGTGACCGATAACACCTGTATGGGCCCACCGCCGAATACCATGATCCGGCTCGCCCGCTGCCTTACGGGCGGCGAACCCTCCGGTCCTGAGCCGCAGGC
Source organism: uncultured Phycisphaeraceae bacterium (assembly GCA_964491135.1). GTDB lineage: Bacteria > Planctomycetota > Phycisphaerae > UBA1845 > UBA1845 > JAFGJQ01. The sequence continues at coordinate 1,673 of CAZBFW010000518.1, forward strand.
GTGGTGCAGGCTCGCAGAGGCAGCCGCACGGGAAGGGGTGGCCGGGCTTCTGCTGGAGTCGGCAGACCGTCACCGCGCCGACCTGCCGCTGCCGGCACACCTTCGCCTGCGTGAACAGGCCACGCACGTTGCCTCGGGAACGACCCATCGTCTGCGCGGCTTCGCCCCGATCGCCCGGGCCTTTGCGGACGCGGGCATGCCCCTCCTGCTTCTCAAGGGCGCGGCGCTGCACCTGACCCTCTACCCCCGTCCCGACCTGCGGCCGATGTCGGACGTGGATTGCATGGTGCCGTTGGAACGAGCCGCAGACGCGTGCGCCCTGCTGGATCGGCTCGGCTGCCGCCGCGGCGCCGGTCTCGTCCGCCCGGACTTCTTCCCGACCTTCCACAACGAACTGGAGTACTTCACACCGCATCCGGACCATCCCGTGCGGTTGGACGTGCATGCCCGGCCCTTCCGGCCCTTGCGATACGCGCAGTCGGTGCCGCCTCGTGCGTTCTGGGAAGAGGCCACGCCCGTCAGGCTCCACGGGGCATCGGTTCTGGTCCCCGGGGCGGCAGACATGCTGATCCACCTGGCCGTCCATGCGGCCATCCACGGCGCGAACCGCCTTCTGTGGCTCTATGACATTTGCCGGTTCGCCGCTGAGAACTCAGACCAACTCGACTGGCCTCTTCTGGTTGTCCGGGCGCGAACATGGGGCCTTTCGCATCCCCTCCGCGTGGGCCTGTATCGAACCGAAAGCGTGTTTGGATCATTCCTGCCCGCCGATGCCCGCGCCGCGTTGAATCACAGCCCTGCGGGCGTGCTCGACCGGCTGGCCCTCTGGCATGCGCCTCGGGACGAGGCACACCCGCTGGGCCACGTAGCCGTCAATGTCCTCTCCATCCGCGGGTGGCGACCGCGGTTGCGTTACCTCGCTGCGGTTCTGCGTCCCGCCCGCGCGCACCTGGGCGTTCTGTACCCCTGGCGTCACCGGGGCTGGACCGTCTGCGCCCACGTCTGGCGCGTCCTGCGGGCTCTCGGCCGTAGCGTTGGCGTGTGCCGGCTCACCCAAGCCTGATTGTCCTCGGATTGGCAGGCCGTCGGTGCCGCCGTATCATGTCTGGCCATGGCTCGGCTTGACTATCGAACAGCGGGTGAATCGCACGGGCAGGCGCTGATCGCTTTGGTGGAGGGGATGCCGGCCGGCGTGCCCATCGACCTCAACCGCGTGAATGCGGAAATGCGCCGCCGCCAGGGCGGATATGGCCGGGGCGGGCGGCAGAAGATCGAGCGGGATGACGTCACCCTGCTTTCCGGCGTTCGACAGAACCTCACCATCGGCTCGCCCATTGCCATCCAGATCGCCAACAAGGATTCCCGCATCGACGAGGCTCCGCCGGTGCATCGGCCCCGGCCGGGCCATGCCGATCTGGCGGGCAGCCTGAAGTGGCTGACGACCGATTGCCGTGGGACGCTGGAGCGGGCGTCGGCCCGTGAGACGGCCGCCCGGGTGGCCGCCGGTGCCGTGGCCCGGTGCCTCCTGGACACATTCGGCATCGAGATCGTCGGTTTCGTGGTGCGGATCGGGAAGGTGCAGGCCGAGGTGGATCCGACGGCGGGCCCCGCTGCGCTGCGAGCCGCCCGGGATGCCAACGATGTGTACTGCGTCGACCCGTCCGCCGTGGAACCCATGATCGAACAGATCAAGGCGGCCCAGCTCGCCCGTGACACGGTGGGTGGCGTCGTGGAGGTCCAGGTGCACGGCCTCTGCCCGGGCGTGGGCTCGTGCCTGCGATGGCAGGATCGGCTTGACGGTCGGCTGATGCAGGCCGTCGGAGCCATTCAGGCGTTCAAGGGCGTGGAGATCGGACTGGGGTTTGCCGCAGCGGAGCGGCCGGGCAGCGAGGTTCATGACGAGATCGATTTTGACGCCGCGCTGCGCGACACGCCGGGCCTGGGCTTTTGCCGTCGCTCGAATCACGCCGGGGGGCTGGAAGGGGGTATGTCCAACGGCCAGCCGATTGTGGTGCGGGGCGTGATGAAGCCGATCAGCACTCTGCTGCAGGG
>CAZBFW010000519.1:0-3711 GCA_964491135.1 uncultured Phycisphaeraceae bacterium
CGCGCCCGCCGCCGTTGCCGCCAGCGAGGCGGCAGCACCACCGCCCTGCGCCAGACCGGCACCGCCGGCGAAGTCGGTGTTCGTCGAGGAGATGGCTACGATGTCGCTTCCATCGGTCCAGTCGGAGATGAGGTCAGTCGCCGCCGACGTGTCGAACTGGAATGTATCGTTGCCCGTGCCACCGGCGATGCTGTCCGCACCGCCACCGCCGTTGATGGTGTCATTTCCGGCACCGCCATTGATGGTGTCGTTGGCGCCCGAGCCGTTGAGCACGTCATTGCCATCACCACCCGTGATGGTCGCCGCGGCGCCCGGTCCGGCCGTCAGGGTCAGCACGTTGGCAAACCCGGTGGCGTTGATCGTGGCCGCGCCGTTGATCGCACCGGTGAAGGTCAGATCCTCGGTGCCGCTGATGTTCAGCGTCGCCGTGCCGGCCGTCGGCGTGATCGTGGTCACACCTGCAACGACGTTCACGCCACCGCCGTCCGCGGCGCTTCCATCCAGGTCCAGGTTCGAGGCGACGTTGACCGTCTCCGCCCCCGTGATGGTCAGTGCGGCAGCGAAGTCACTGTCATTCAGCGTGAGGTTCACGACGTCGGTCGCCAGCACTCCGGCCATCGCGACGGTCGCGGCGCCCGCGCTGTCGTTGTCGGCCGCCCGCGCTCCACAGATCACCGCAGCCGTTCCGGTGCCCGTGGGGAACGTGAGCGTGCCGGCGTTGAAGCCGACGTCAAGCGTCACACCGTTGATCGATCCCCACCGAGAGAGCACCGGCGCTGCGGTCAGCGTGTCGGAGAGCCGGATCCGCTCGATGTTGGTCACGTTGGTCTGGTCGGTGGCCGGAGCCACGACCGCATCGGTCAGGCCCAGCGTATCCGTGCCCAACCCACCGTTGATGGTGTCCGCGGCGGTGTAGTTGGCGCCGTAGATCACGGTGTCGTCACCGTTCCCACCGGTAAAGGCCACGTTCCCGTTGCCCACGGTCAACTCGGTCAGATTGCCCTCGAACACGTCGTCCGTGACCGCGCAATTCACGGTCAGCACGTTGTTGTCCAGGGGCAGGTCGATGGCCAGATTCTGATCGCCGGAGATGTTGATCGTCTTCAGCGTGGTCTGCGCCAGCACGATGTCTTCCACCGCGTTCGCCGCCGTGCCGATCGAGACGATATTCAGCGTCTCGATGCCGTTGGCGCCGCCCTCGGTGATGGTGACCGTCGGGCCCAGGGCCGGATCGGCCAGGGCCGTGGTGGCCGACAGCGTGAGGGTCATGGCGTCATCCAGGGCGCTGGTGGCATCGGAAGTGAAGCCCACAGTGAAGTCCTGAATGGTGCCGTACAGGCCGATGTCGACTAGGGCCGGCAGGTTGTTGACGATCAGCGCGTCCGCCGCGGCGGCGGTGCCGCCGCTGGAAACGGAGTTGACCACCTGAGCACCGGTCCAGTTGGCGCCGGCCAGGGTCTGCGTGAACGGACCACCCGTGTCATTGGTGAAGTCGGTGATGTTCACCTCTTCGATCCCCGTCAGCGTGACCGTGATGGTGTTGTTGGCGGCAAAGACGCCGCCCAGCACAACATCGAGGGTGTCGTAACCCGCCAGACCCTCGGCCGAGTCACCGTTCTGGAAGGTCGAGATCTGCGTGCCGGTGCCCGAATTGAACTCGAGCCCGGCGTCAAAGCAGTCGTTCGCCGAGGTGCCCCGCAAGGTGTCTTGCCCAAGGGTGAACTCCCTGCACTCCACCTCGATGGGGATGCACTCTGCGGCGGTGTCACCTTCCTCGCAGGTTTCGGTCTCGGCGTCGCAAGGCAGCTCGCCGTCCGCGCAGAAGCCGTTCGTGCCGCAGACCTCGATGCCGTTGCAGAACAGGCCGTCGTCGCACTCGTCATCCGTCTCGCAGGGCTGCGCCGTGGTGATCGTGATGTCCACCGCAAGAACGTAAATCACGCCGCCGCAGTCCCAGGTGACGGTGATCTCGGTATCGTCCGCCGCCGGGGTATACATGGTCGGGGTCGCGTCCACCGGGTCAAACGTGCCGGCGCCGTTCACGGCCCAGCCGACGAAGGTGCAGGTGACCTGGGCTGCCGTGAAGTCGCCCTCCGGCAGCGGAGCGTTCAGCTCGATCTCCTCACCAGCCACAACGGCGTCAAAGTTCACGCCCGGGTTGGCCGCGGCGAAGTCGCCTGCTTCCTGGATCTCGCAGCGGTCCTCATCCTCGTTGCAGGTTTCGCCCTCTTCGCAGGGGTCGCCGGTGAAGCCGCAGGTGTTGTCCTCATTGCACACCGGGTCGCCGGTGCAGAAGTTGCCGTCATCGGTGCAGTCGGCATCTTCGAGGCACTCGAGGCACATGTCGTCTTCTTCGACGCACAGGCGCTCCTCGCAAGGCGGCGTGCCGTCGACGCAATCGCCGCTCTCGACGTCGCACGTCTCGGCGCCGTTGCAGAACACGCCGTCGTCGCAGAAGGCGTCCGCGTCGCAGCCGGGGGGCGGCGGCGTCGGCTTCGTCTGACAGCCCGTGATTCCCACGAGCAGCGCGAGACCTAGTACCATGCCCAAGCTCAAGAGCAATGACAGGTTCCGCCTGCTCTCCGTTTTGTTAATTGACCTATGCATTATCATTGACCTCCAGTGAAACCTATGGCCTAGTCCGCGCTACACGATGTATCGCTAACCGAAGTTTGCCAAAAAACAAACCACCGCCTGCGGTGAACGCTCACCGGGCGGAACTCAATCCCGCAACAGCCTTCGCCCGAACTTGTGTCGCCAACTCATTTACAGAAAACCGACGCACTCACTCGTGCGATTCACCCCCGTGGCGTGACGACCTCGCAGGGACAACCCCCGTGAAAGCCGCATGCGCCTGCCTGGTCTGGATTTCTGCCTCAAACCGGACTTGGGGGCTGCTGTTAATCCATTCTCCTGAACAACGCGCCACATTCAGGAAATGGTCCGCCTCCCTGCAACTCCTTTGCCGCCCGACAGATGCAATGACCGCCGAACGCAACTGGTTCCGATGCGGGGGAATTGTAGGGCCCGGGCGGTTCAAGTCAATACCGAAATACGAAAATCGGCTGCTGCCACAGTGCCCGCGCCGTGCCCTTGCCTTCTCGCCCGCCGTACCGCGACATACTCACACCATCATCGGTCCACGACTGCCCCGCCCGTGAGTCATGCGCCAGGGATTGTGCATCCGTGCAACGACGGAAACCTCGATATCAACTCGACAAAACCCGATCCGATGGTCCCGGATTTCCCGTCTGCAGCACTCTTCCGGCGATAATCGCATAAACTGATACTTTATACTCGGCCCGTTTCGGCATTCGCAGCGGTGCCAGCCGCGGCCCTCGCCCGCGTCGCCAGATCGTCCAGCACGTTCATGAAATTAATATAGGCATCGTGCGGCGAGTCGTACGGGTTGAAATACTTGTGCACATCCCCATCCGCGAACCACTTCGTGCACATGTAGTAAAAATGGTCGGACGTCTGAAGCCGCCGCCAGTCCGCGAGGAGGGCAGGGTCACCCGTGTCCTTGACCCGCGCCTCCAGCTGGTACAGCTCCCGGATCGCCTCCGCCTGCATCGCGTTGCCCAGCCAGGCCGACAAATCTCGCTCGGTATCCGCCCAACTGCTCAGGTGCGGCACGTCGTACACGTCGGTCGGCCGGTGGCGATCCACCGCCTCCGAAACCGTCGCGAAATCGTTCTCGGGGTAGGCCAG
>CAZBFW010000520.1:0-679 GCA_964491135.1 uncultured Phycisphaeraceae bacterium
GATGGAATCTCGTGACTGGAGTTCAGACGTGTGCTCTTCCGATCTGAGCCGATCACGGAGAAATCCTCGTCCGATTCCAGGAATCGCCGATCGAAGTGATGGAATCCGGGATTCACCGGCCGGTTGGACATGGTACGCACGCCGTCGCCTGCCGGGCACGGCCCGGCTCGCGCAACCCTCTCATCTTAGGCCGGAACCCACTCCCGTACCAGCGCGGCCGGGATTGACAGGCGGGCCGGTTTTCATTTATGCTGCATCGCTCGGTTGCCCCCGCCAGGCGGAGAACACTCCAGCGACAGTCCGCCAGACCTATACAGGAAATACAGGCATGGCCAGCAAATCGTTCAACGCCTTTGCGATGGCACAGGCACAGTTTGACAAGGTTGCGGAACTTCTCGGGCTGGACCCCGCCACGCGGGACATGCTTCGCAACCCGATGCGCGAATACCATTTCAGCCTTCCCGTGCGTATGGACGACGGGTCGTTCCGGGTATTCCGCGGATACCGGGTCCAGCACAACGACGCGCGCGGTCCCGGAAAGGGCGGCATTCGGTTCCACCCGCAGGAAACCGTCGACACGGTACGTGCTCTGTCGATGTGGATGACGTGGAAGTGCGCCGTGGTGAACATTCCGCTGGGCGGCAGCAAGGGCGGCGTGGTCTGCGATCCGCACCACCTC
>CAZBFW010000520.1:689-3710 GCA_964491135.1 uncultured Phycisphaeraceae bacterium
GGCCCGTGCTCGACGTGCCGGCTCCGGACGTCATGACCAGTTCCCAGCACATGCTTTGGATGCTGGACGAGTTCGAGCGGATTCACGGAGGCAAGTATCCGGGCTTCATCACCGGGAAGCCGGTGGGCATGGGCGGCTCTCTGGGGCGGACGGAAGCCACGGGCTACGGCGTGGTGTTCACGATTCGCGAGGCCCTCAAGGAGCTGAATCTGCGGGCCCAGGACACCGTGGCCTCGGTTCAGGGATTCGGCAACGTCGCGCAGTTTGCCATCGAACTGTACCGCCAGCTCGGTGGAACGGTCATTTGCGTCTCCTGCTGGGACCAGGAAGCCGAGGAACCCGTCTCCTTCCGCAGACGGGAGGGCATTGAGCAGGAGCAGATCCGCAAGATCACGGATCGGTTCGGAGGCATCGATCGGAAGAAGGCCGCCGCTCTGGGCCTGGAGGTCCTGCCCGGGAACGCCTGGCTGGAGCAGGAGGTGGACATCCTGATTCCCGCGGCCCTGGAAAACTCGATTACGGCCGACAACGTCAACTCCATCTCCCGCCGCGTGAAGCTCATCGCGGAAGGAGCGAACGGTCCCACCACGCCCGAGGCGGACCACGTGATCAAGGAGCGCGGCATCTTCGCGATCCCCGACTTCCTGGCCAACGCCGGCGGCGTGACGTGCAGCTATCTGGAGCAGGTCCAGAGCAACATGAATTACTTCTGGGAGAAGGACGAGGTCCTCAGCAAGCTGGACGTCATGATGACGTCCGCGTTCCTCGACGTGCTGCAGGTGTCCCGCCACCGCAAGCTGCCGATGCGGGAGGCCGCATACGTCATCGCCGTGCAGCGCGTCGCCCAGGCATGCCATGACCGCGGCTGGGTCTGAACCCCGAAACCGGCGAAACCGCGTCGGTGTGACGGGTCGCCCGTTCCGGCCAACGTCCAATAAAAATCCGGGTTGCGTTGAGGGTACTCCCCAACGCAACCCGGTACGTCAAGTCAGGCACGCAGGGCCGTCAGCCACCGCGTCCTAGCGACGGCGGAGAACGACCAGCCCGCCCAGGGCCAGCAGGGCCAGCGCCGTCGGCTCCGGCAGCACGGTAATGGCCGCGAAGTCTTCGAGCACCACCTGCTCAAACCCCGTCGGATCCAGGGCAAAGCCCTCCGTCAGATCCGCCGGATACGAGTTGCCGGACGCCATCGTCCAGACCCCCGGAGCCAGCCCCTGAACGGTGACCGTCGCCAGCAGGATGTCCTGCCCGCTGACCCCGTCGGGGAACGCCAGACCCGCCAGTCCGTCGCCATCCGGCGCAAACGCCGGGTCCCACGCCGGGCCGATCACGACGTTTGTCACCATGAGCTTGGCGCCGTCATAGAGGAGGTCGATACCCCACCCCACGATCGACACCGGCTGTCCAGGGAACGTGTCGTACGTGTCCATCACGATGTCAATGTCGACGGTCCCGCCGACACTGGGGATCGTGGTGAACTGCGGAACGAAGTCCAGGGCCACCACGCCCTGAGCCGGACTCGCGGCCAGACACGCGACCGCAAGAACGGCGACTGCCGCAAACATTTTCCCTCTCATCCTTCGTCTCTCCTCCCAAAAAGCCAGTAACGCGTTACCTCATGTCATGTTCGAGTATGATCGCTGTTCCGTATCGAAGGGGTCTCCCGGCGGCCAGCGGGTGCCGGCCGCCGGGGTCCCCCGTCACTCACTCTGCCAGGATGGCATCCGGCGGCGAACTGACGTCCACCGGAACGGCACCGTCCAGCCCGCTGGCCGGCGGAGTCGCCGCCCCACCGGGCAGCGGCGTGACGCCCGGCGCCACCGCCGGGTCGATCCGGGTCACGCTCGGCCGCACCGGCCGCGGATCGATCTTCTGCCCGGGAACGTCGCGCGGCGGACCCGCTTTCGGGTTCCCGATGTAGTCGCGGTAGCACGCCAGCCACGCCTGGTAATCCACCAGCGTGATGCACTCATCGCCGTCGAAATCGGCAGCCGGCACGTACTTCGGGTTGCCGACGCAGGTTCCGAAGGCATCCAGGAAGATCCAGTAATCGAAGATGTCGACCGTGTTGTCGTCGTTGAAGTCTCCACAAATCGACTTGACGATCAGCGTGTAGTCCTCAACTTCACCGTATGTGGTTCTCCCGCACGGACTCACCGCACCGGTGTACGTGATGCGCACACGCATCCGCGTCGGCCCGTTCAGGGCGTCCGCCGGCGGTGTGATGGTGGCCGTGTACGGTCCGGTGCCCGGTACGCCGCTCACGGCGATCGCCTCGCCCGGATCGTCAAAGTCCAGGTCCTGGTTCCAGTCGACCCAGATGCCGCACTGGTCGCTGCTGTAGTTTGGCGGACCGTTGGTGACGGTGATCGGATACGACTCACCCACCTCGACCAGCGTGGACAGCGCCGTGTAGTCGGCATACTGGTCGCAGCTCGAACTGTTGTTGATGTCGCCGATGGTCACGTTGGAGATGAACTCGTCGCAACCGCCGGACGCCCCGCAGTAGGTGGCCTCGCATTCGTTGATCGTCAGGTTGAACGCCGGGATGCAGGCCGGCGACGGCCACGTATCGATCATGAGATAGTACGTGCCCGCGTCCAGCGCGATGCAATCCGAAGTGTACGGCGCGGACGACGAACTGGACGTGTGCACCAGCAGGCACGAAGCGCCCAACGGACACGTCGTGCCGATGGCGAAGCCCGTCCACGTGGTGCCGAGCGGGTCGAAAGACAGCTGGTAGTGCCCTGCGGTGGGAACGATCAGCTCGTAGAGGATGTCTTCCCCGCCGTCGTAATAGCCCAGGCACGTGTCGGCGTAGTCGTTTCCACGCCCGCACGTGGTCTGGCCGAGGTCCGTGAACGGTACCGTGGCCAGGTCCACCACGATCGGGTCACTGCAGTCGTTGCCGTGCAGGCTGGGGCAGGGCGATGAGCAATCAATGCCCTCCGTCCAGGTCCCGGCCAGCGCGTCGCACTCGGCATTCGTCGTTACGGCACAAGCGACGCCGCCGGCACCGTC
>CAZBFW010000521.1:0-3709 GCA_964491135.1 uncultured Phycisphaeraceae bacterium
CGAAGTCGGCGATGATTCTCGTCCACCTCGGATCGTCGGCGGCCAGGTCCAGGTCGCGCCCGTTGGGCCGGCCCCATTCCCCGATGACGACCACCGTGTTGTTCCGCTGGCACCAATCCAAAAGGTGATACAGCTTCTTCATGAAGGGCGTGTCCCAGGTGTAGATGGGCTCGCCCCGGGCGTCGAAGCCCTGGCAGTACCAGAACGCGTCCAGCATCACGCGGGTCAGCGGCAGCCGCATGAACTCCAGCCGTCGGAAGACCTTCTGCCAGTCTTCCTCCGAGAGGTCCCACCAGGGATAGGCGCTCCACTCGACACCCGCACCCAGAAAACCGTCCACGAGGACTTCCGTCGCATGCACCTCCACCGTCGCGTCCAGCCGCGCGGGCTGGGCCTCGCGGCGTTCCACGGAATCTGCGGGCGCAGGTGCTTTTTCGTCCGCCCATCCGCCGGCTGTTGCCGGCAGAAGAATCGCAGCCGTCAACGACATCAGGGCAGACGTTTGCATGGCAGGCTCTCCGGGTCCGGTCCTCGTCGTCCGGTTCGTGAACGGGCTCGATCCGATACAGTCCGTCGAGCGGCGGGCGCACAGGCGGGCATGCGGCCGGGGACATCGTTCACGCTCTGTCATCGTGATCCCCGTCCGCGGCTTGCGTAATCACGTGCCGCCAGACAAACCGTGCGGCCCCGGTGCCTCACCCCTTGCCTGTGCCGCGTTCACGGCCCAGGGGGGCGAGACACCGGTGCCGCACGACAGCGGCATTCCCCGCGCACAGTGCCGACTACTGTGGGCCGGTGAGGAACTCGCTCAACAAGACGTAGTCAGCGAGGTCCACGTCTGCGTCACCGTCCGCGTCGGCGCATTCACAGCCCGCGGCCACGCCGCCGCCTTCGCCGCTGAAACAGGCCTGCAGAGCCGCAAACTCCGCCAGGTCCAGGTCGCCGTCCGCATCGCAGGACCGCGGGATCGGCGTATACCGCAGGTTGTCGACGACCAGCGAACCGTTGCCGCCCCACGTGTGCACGCCGTCCTCCATCGTCAACGTGACGGCGTAAGCGTCCAACCCCGTCAGCAGCCCCGGCGTCGGACCGATCACCGTGTCAAAGTTCTCCGAGATTACCGTTCCGGTCGGATCGGTGATGGACAGGTTGTCGAAGTACACCGTGGTCCCGGTGCCCCAATCCGGAGTGCGAGATCCGAACACGATGACGGTCGCCGTGTAGGTCGGAGAAGTCGTATCGAACCCGGACTCCGCCGTAAACGTGCTCAAGGGTCCGCCCAGGGTGTGGTAACTGCCGTCCACGGCCGAACTGTCCCGGGAAATCCGCTTGCCGTTCTGATCTTCGAGCCGAATGGTGATCGCGCCCGGTGTTTCCCCGGCGCCCGGATCCCAGAGGCCCTTGACATCGACCGTGAAGGAGACCTGGCTGAGGTTGCTCATGTTGATCTCGAGGAACGGCCAGGCCACGCCGACCCAGTACCAGCCGGGCGGCGAACTCAGGCCCTTTCCGGTGAACACGCCGCCGCCGCTTCCGCCGACGCCGCAGTCGGTGCACCCTTCAGCCGAGGCGGTCTCGATGAAAGCCCCCCATCCGTATCCGGCAAAGGCGGTCTCCCCTTCGATCCCGGCGTCCCAGTTGTAGGAGTGGTAGCCCCACTCCGGGTAGAACTGGCCGCCCTGCGGTGCCCAGGTGGACGAGCCCTCCGACAGGAGCCCTCCGACCGACTGGAACGTGCCGTCCGCCGTTTGGGCAAACGTGACCCGGCCCGCCTCCTCCAGCTTGGGGGTGGGAGACGCGGACAGATACACGTCGTCAATCGTCAATACGCCGCCCCAGTTGCCGTCGCCTGGCGTCCCGAGTCCGATGAAGATGATCGCGACGCGGTAGTCCAGGTTCATGTCGACGTCGAACACGCCGTTGCCGTGGCCCGAGGCGCCGCTGGCGTTTGTGTTGGAGAGCAGACCCCCGACGCTCTGATAGGTGCCGTCGTAGGTTTGCTCGAATCCGATCCAGTCGCCTTCGGGGTCTTCCAGTCTCAGAATGTACTGGGCCGGCGTCTGCAGCCACGACGGATTCCACGTGCCCTTGACCTTCGCCGTCAGGGTCACCTGGGAAAGGTCCGTCGACCCCAAAGCCTGGTTTCGCCACGCCGTGCCGGCGTACCAGTAGCCGGTCGTCTTCGGCCAGACGTCCAGCACTTCGATCTGCATGCAGCCGCCGTCGTCGCCGTATCCGCCGGTGGTCAGGGCACGCGCCCACACGCCTCCGGTGTTCGTGATGGTCGCATTCACCGTGCCGAAGAAAACCTCGTTGTAATCAATGGCGGAGTGCCAATCCACGGCACTCGCGCTGGCATCGCCGGGACCGGCCAGCGCCAACGAGCTGTCCACGGTGATGTCCTCAAAATCCTCGTCCACGTTCGGGATGGCGGTGAAGCCCTGCAGACTCAGTGCGTAGTGACCGCCGGCCGTGTCGCCCTTCACGTCCGCGGTGAGCATCAGGTATCGGGGGTCAATGACGCTGGTCTCGGGCAGGTTCAGCCAGAGCAAGGATCCACCGAAGCTGCTGCCGTCCGGCCGATCATTGGTGAGCGCCAGGTTGTCCACCGTCAGGGTGCCGCCGGTGCCCCACGTCGGGCTCCGGTTCGGGTCGAACAGCACCATCACCGTGAGCGTTTCGGAACCCAGGTCAAACACGCCGTTGGTGGGCACGTCCAGCCAATTCTTCTCGACGGCCCCATCCAGCGTGCCGCCCAGCGTAAGCCAGGTGCCGTCGGCCGGGGTCGGTGATTCGAACACGAGCCGATTGCCGTTCTTGTCCTCGACACGGAGCTGGTAGTGGCCGTACACTTCGCCGGATCCCGTGTCCGCGTCGCCCTTGATGTCCGCAGAGAGGCTGTAGTCACCCAGGTCAAAGGCCGGCGGGCCGGAGATCACCTCCAGCGAAACAGTGTCGAAGAACATCGCGCCGGGCTGCCCGGACGGCTTGACGAGCCGCAGGGAGGCCCGCACGGTGACGGTGCCCGCCGGGGCCGTCGCCTGAAGCGGCGTGTTGTCAATCCAGACGTCCACGGGTGAGCTGCCGTTGAGGACCACCGCACTCTGGGAGGCGATGGGGTCCGGGTTGAGACCGTCGTAGAATTCGATCCGCATCTCGGCGTAGTTGTTCGTGCCGGAGATCGAGTCGCCCGTGATGTGCTTCGTCCAGCAGTCCAGTTCCCACGTCTGGCCCGGCTCGGCGCGCAACGTCTGGGCCACGCCGGAGGAATCCATCCCGGAAGCCCGGCCCCAGACCTTCAGGTGCTGGGACCCGGACTGGGGATCGGTGGTGACGATCAGCACGCTGGGATAGGAGCCGCTTGTGTCGGCCCACACGTCCCAGCCATAGATGACGTCCCACCCGCCCAGTTCAAACCCCGGGTTGGTCAGAGCGCCGGAACCGCCGGGAAAGCCGGCGATGGGCCAGGACAACCCGGCGTACCAGCTTCCGCCGTTGAGAGCCACGTCGGTCACGTCAATCTGTCCGGCGCCGGTTCCGCCCACGCCGCCGGTCGTCAGGCCCTGGGCCGAGGCCTGCCCGTTGAGGATCGCCCCGCCGCGGGTCACGCAGAACGCGCGCTCCCCTTCGATGCCGGAGTCCCAGCTGCTGGCTGATCCGGTCCGGTTGGGCGTGACGCCGTCCCCAACGAGGAACGGCCCGCCGCCGA
>CAZBFW010000522.1:0-3693 GCA_964491135.1 uncultured Phycisphaeraceae bacterium
CCTTGCGGCTCAGGCAGTACACGATCACCGCGCTGCCCGCATGGCGACGCAGCACTGCCGCCGTCTGCTCGTGGGCGTCCACGCGCGGCACGACCCGGTAGACCAGGTTCGGCCGGTCGAACGTTCCCACCCACACCGCCGCGTTCCGCAGGCGCAACTGGGTGATGATGTCCTGGCGGACCCGCTCGGTGGCGGTGGCCGTGTAGGCGTGCACGCTGGTCCCGGGAAAGTGGTCCTTGAGGGTGGCGAGCTGGCGATATTCCGGTCGGAAGTCATGCCCCCAGTGGCTGATGCAATGCGCCTCGTCGATGGCGAAGGCGCGGACCTTCACCTGCTCCAGACGTCGCAGGAACGGCGGCGTGAGCAGCCGCTCCGGGGCGACGAAGATCAGTCGATACTGACCCCGCACCAGGCCCGTTTCCATCTGCCGTCGCTGCTCGGGCGGCAGGCCGCTGTACAACGCGGCGGCCGGGTATCCGCAGGCTCGCAGCCCGTCCACCTGGTCTTTCATCAGGGAGATGAGCGGGGATACGACGACGTCCGTCCGGCCTTCCAGCAACGGCGGGACCTGGTAGCACAGCGACTTGCCCCCGCCGGTGGGAAGCACGACGAGCGAGTCCCGACCCTCCAGCGCGGCCCGGATGGCCTGTTCCTGCATCGGTCGCAGCCGGTCAAAACCCCAGACCTGGCGAACGGCCGCCATGATTCGCCGTTCCACGGGTTCCGCCGTCGCATCGATGTGGCTCATGATCGGACAGAGTACCGCGTTCCACGTGGCCGGCCAATCATCTTCCGGCCGGCCGGGCGGAGACTGCCGGCCGCGGGCGGCAGAACCATGGGGCTTCGCCGGCGCGGCCCGCGAGCACGAGTCCGGCAGACAAGTTCCGACATTCCGAGAGCAGGGGTCGACTGCGGCTTTGTCGCGGAGTGTCGGCCACCTGGGACGCCAGCGAAATTCCATTCGGCAAATCAAGCGAATCGTGTCGGTGGCCGAGTGTAATAGGGGCGGCGCAACGTCCGCGTAATGCGTCCGGCCCGGGTTAGACGGTCCGCCCCGGCTCGTCCTATAATGGCGGGGGTCGGCGCGTCTGGTGATCCGGGTGCCGGCTGCACCACGGAGATGCCTCACGGCGTATAGTACGTTAGCCCGGAGCGTGATCCGGCGGTCTTGTGATGCGTGTCGGGGCCCGTGTTCCGACGCAGCCGAGGAGTTGTCATGCTGAATCTTCGCCACCGGCGAGTTTTAGTTGCCACCGTCTGTGCGGTCCTGCTGGTCCCGGTCGCGTCCTTTGCCGCCTCCGGCACCGAGGAGAAGGCGTCTGTTCCGGTCGGGCTGGACCCGTCGTGGCGTGACGCGATCCAGCTTCTGGACCAGAGCAGCGTTCTGGCGGAGCGCATTTCGGCCGGCGCCGTTCCGGAGGCGGTTCAGAGCCCGCTCCGCAAGCTGGCCGACTGGTTCCGGGCATGGTCGGAGCTGGAGACGAGCCGGTCGGCGTTGTCGCGGGAGGATTTCGAGACGTACGTCTCTCGGGCCAACCGATGGCACGAGAAGGGCCGGATCGACCGGGCCCTGGAATATGCGCTTCGGGCATTCCACAACGCGAGCGACCAGGAGGGGTTTCGGAACGAGCCGTGGCTGATGAGTCTGCGGAAGGACGCGGAGGCCAAGGCCACCGAGCACCGCGCGGCAAAAGGCTGGCTGGACGCACACGCCATCTACTACGAGCTGAGCGAGATCTTCGACCAGGACAAGGAGTTGAAGGAGCTGCGCCACGAGTGCCTGACGCACGCCCGCCTGGAGGAGCTGTACAAGAAGGACAGCCGCTGGGAGGAATCGCTGGAGGGCATTGACCCGGAGATGATCACGGAGGCGCTGTGGCGCATTGACCAGAAGTACGTGACGGAGGCGGACTTCCGCGCTCTGACGGAAGCGGGTCTCAAGCAGGTGCTGCTCCTGGCCGACTCCCCCGCCCTGCGCGAGCTGTTTGAATACCTCCGGGACGACGCCCGCCGGCAGGAGTTTGTGGAGCGGTTGAAGGTCCGGCTCAACCAGGTTCGCACGGCCGAATCGCTGGACCGGCGGGAGGCGGCGTATTACTTCACGCGCATGCTGAAAATCAACGGCCAGACCGTGCAGTTGCCCGAGGCACTGCTCACCAGCGAGTTTGCCGAGGGGGCGCTGGGCGAGCTGGACGAGTTCACGTCGGTGATCTGGCCGGCGGAATACAAGGAGTTCCGCAAGCACACGCAGGGCAACTTCATCGGCGTGGGAATCTCCATCCGCCAGAAGTACAACCCCCAGACGGAGTGCAACGATGTTGTGGTTGTGTCGCCCATTGAGGATTCACCCGCCTACGCGGCGGGGGTCCAGGCGGACGACGTGATCACGCACGTGGACGGCAAATCGCTGTGCGAGATGGACATCTCCCTGAGCAAGGCGGTCGAGATGATCACCGGGCCGGAGCGTACGCACGTCACGCTTACGCTGTACCGGCCGGGCGAGGATCGCAGCATCGAGATGAAGCTCGAGCGGTGCAAGGTGGTCATCCAGTCCGTCAAGGGCGATGTCCGTGACAAGAAGGACGAGCAGAAGTGGAACTTCATGCTCGACGAGGAGCTGGGCATCGGCTACGTGCGCGTGACGAACTTCCAGGAGAACACCGTCGATGAGCTCCGGACGGTCATCACCGGCCTGAAGGAGAAGCACAATCTCCGCGGGTTGATTCTGGATCTGCGTTTCAATCCGGGGGGCCTGCTGCAGTCGGCGGTGGAAGCGGCGGAGCTTTTCCTGGGCAGGGAACAGCGGATCGTCAGCACGCAGGGCCTGCGCAGCCGGCCCTGGGAGATTGACACTCGGGGCGACGGCCCGTTCCGCGATCTGCCCCTGATTGTGCTGGTGAACGAGTACAGCGCCAGCGCGTCGGAGATCGTGTCCGGGGCCATTCGCGACCACCATCGCGGCGTCGTCATCGGCGAGCGGACCTTCGGCAAGTTCAGCGTGCAGAACCTCATTCAGCTTGTCCGCAGTGACGCCCATTTGAAACTCACCACCGCACACTACTATCTGCCCAGCGGACGCTCGCTGCACAAGGTCGACGGCGCCACGGAATGGGGCGTGGAGCCGGACGTGAGCGTGGACCTGGTGCCCAAGGAAATCCGAAAGGTGCTGGACATCCGCCGCGACACCGACGTCATCGGCCCCCGCGGCAAAAGCAACGGCGACGAGGAGGAGGAGGAGGATGAGTTCGCGCCGATCCGTCCGAGGAAGGACGAGGCCGGGGCGAAGACCCCCACCACCCGGCCGGCCGAGGGCGCGGACGAGACCGCTCCGCCCACAACCCAGCCCGTCGAGGACGAGCCGGACGAGCCGGATCCCAACAAGCACCCGAAGATCGATCCGCAACTGGAGGCTGCACTCCTGCTGATGCGGGTGCGGCTGATCCAGGAAGACCATCCCGCCGTCGCCCGGTACATGGACGAGATATCCAGCGCCCCGGCCACGGCGGCGCTGAACGGGGAAAAGGTGCGGGCGCAGTAGGTCTGCATTCGCAGCGGGAAAAGATCTGGTGATGAGAATTCCGGAGGCGTCACACGTTACGCGTGACGCCTCTTTCGTTTTCGTCGCGACTGCTGGACCAATCGCTGCTGATCCGATCCCGGCGCGCCGGGACTGCTGGTCCGAGATTCCCATCT
>CAZBFW010000523.1:0-3684 GCA_964491135.1 uncultured Phycisphaeraceae bacterium
GCGCGAACTCCTCAGATTATGGGTCTTAGGTTAGCGCCTATGCCCATTAGCCCCCCGCTCGTCAAGTCGAAGAAGCTCCCGCAGGCGATTCTTCCTTCTTCGGACGAACGCCGGATTGCACCGACTTCCGCCGGCACCGCGCGGTACGCGCCCCGGTCTTCGCGACGTTGGTTCTCGTGCCTCCGCGGGCACGCGCCAGTCACCCATCTGGATCAAGGCACGGGACGACCGGCCCCGGACCGCTCGCACGGTCAAGGGTCCGCCGGGATCCCTTCCCGGCCTCTGGCTCCCACGAGCCCCGCCATTCGGGACAGTCAGCCATTACGAGCGCGCGTGCCAAGTAGCTGGCACTATCATTCCTGGGAGTCGGGCGGCCCGAGGATGGGCGCCGTGGCCGGCTTCAGCCGGCCGGACAGTGCCCTCGGCTTCAGCCGAGGGAAGGCGGGCCGCTTGTCCTTTCTTCTCTCTCGCAGCCGGCTTCAGCCGGCTTTCTCCTGCGAACGCGACTCACAAGAAGCGCCCGAGAAGCCGGCTGAAGCCGGCTCGCGCAGAAGAGCGAGAAGAAGGAGAGTGATGGAGGTTTCGGCCACCCCCGCCTGAAGGTGGGGGCACTGGCCGGTCGGCTGAAGCCGACCAGAAAGCGCGCCAATCCGCGCCCCGGTCGGGCGGATTGCCATTCGGGACAGTCGACGAGCGCGCGTGCCACACAGAAACGATTCCTGCCCCCTTCGTCGCGGAACTGGCCGGCCGTGGTGAACCGAGCGGAGACGGCCGCAGAACTGGAGGCCTTGCACCAGTGCGTGAATCGGGGTACTCCCTGCGCCCAAGGCCCGTGGCTGTCGCGAACGGTGCGGAAGTTGGGGCTGGAATCGACGCTTCGTTTGTCCGGCTCGGCTTCAAGAAGCGTTTCTCGCTGTGCGAGTGATGTGAGTACCGTGATCTAGATCGGAGGATTCACCATGAGATCCAGATTGGCGCCCGTGTCGCTTTGTCTTGCATGCGTCATATTGGCCGGCTGTCCGGCTGATCCCGGACTGTTTGTGCGGCAAGGCTACATCCTGCGCATCGCTGATGCCGCTTCTGGCTCGCCAGTCTATGATGCGAGTGTCACGTCATGGGTCGAGAACCGGCGGCCCAGAGGTGAGAGTGCGGACGAATTCCTCGATGGCGTTGAAAGAAATGCGGAGGGCGATGGTGATGGAGTAGCCACCACCAACGACGAAGGTGAAGCCGAACTCACGCTGACATCCGGAGTGCTCTGCGGTGGGGGGGATTGTGACCTTGATGAGGTCACGCGGCGGTTGTTTCTCGTACGTGTCAAGACGGAGGTCACATCGGAGGTTCTGACGGTGCGGATGGAACCTGGGGAAACCGTATCGGGTGACGCGTTTACCGTGACCGTGATCTCGATCGACCCACCACGGGCAAGCGCCATCTGATCGTGCGAGTTCGCCTCCAACCGGTCTCACCAGGCTAAGCGCTCGGTCATCTACACCGGGACAATTTGGCCAGTGTGAGTGGACGGAGTGCGGTTGAGTGGGGTCAGGAGGCGGGGGCGGATCGGGCGAGTTGCTCGGCCTTCCAGGCCGCAGGCAGGAGCGAGGCGGGGTTCGTCTGATGGTTGTGTCGTGGAGCGAGGCATCGTGGCTGTCCTGGCCTGCGGCACGAGGCGCAAACCAGTATCCTCACGCCGCATCTCGCTGGCAAGCGATGCGCGGCTGGCCCGCCTCCGCTCGCTGGAGCAGAATCGTGAGCGCGCGCGAGCCACCGATCGTGGGTCGGTGATTCTGGCCAGAACCGCCCGGCTGCAGCGTCAGGGCTGTAACCGAAGGGACATCAAAGATCTTCCGTCGTGACCGATGTTCTCGGGGCGTGCTCGCCTTCGAGGCGCTTCGGGTCAGCTTGCGGCGCGGACGGCGGTGGACGCCTGTGGGCCGGACGGTCGGGCGCAGCAGAGGGTTTCCTGCGGCAGGTCGGGGTCGGGCACGTTTTCGATGGCCCAGTGGATCTGCTCGCGCGTATGCACGTCGATCAAGGGGATGCGGGCGGGTTCCAGGCCGGTGGCTCTCACGATGGGGCCGCGTTTCAATCGCCAGGCCCACGCGAACATCCGCGGGATGGTCAGCACCAGGCCCACCTGCCCGATGATCTGGAACATGAACCGCTTGCCCGGGATGGAGCTCTTGCGGAACAGCCCGAAAAAGGCGCGCACGGTGTTCCAGGGGTTGTAGAACCAGAAGTACGTCCAGAGCAGGTTGAGCTGTTTGCTCCAGGGGCGCGGGTGTTTGGAGGCCGTCACGTGGTTGCCGTCGAAATACGCCTGCGGCAGCGGTTCCCCGCCGACAGTCCGGAACATGGTGCCGTTCTGAAAGGCGGGCTCCAGGTTCCGGCTGCCCAGGGCCGGGCCGATGTACGTGCACTGGTACGACACGGCGCCGGCATCGCGGACGAACCGGGCCTGGTTCAACAACCCGGACAGCGTGCCGCGCGGCGAGCGTAGCGGCTGGTCATCGCTGTGGATCATCATCACGTGCGGCTGAATGCCCAGGTCGCACAGCGAGCGGAAGGTCTCCTTCGTCTTCTGGGCGTTCTGGCCTTTCTTGACGAGCTCGCCGGTGATGTCCTCGATGCCGAACCAGATGCCGCGCAGCCCGCCCTTGCGGCACGCGGGCAGAATGTCCTGGTTCTTCGAGACGTCGAACTGGGTGGCCTCGGTGTAAAAGCGAATCTGTGCGGACAGCGGCTTGCCGTTGCTCTCGGTGGACGCGACGGCCTCCATCAGCTCCAGCACCGTCTCGCGGTTGTTGAAGAAGTTGTCGTCCGTGCCGAAGAACTGGCGGATGCCGAAGTTCTCAAAAACGTGCTTCATCTCGGCCGCCATGCGGGCGCCGCTCTTGTGCCGCCAGGTCCGCTGGTTGACCGCGGGGATCGGGCAATAGGGGCAGGCGAACCGGCATCCCTGGGTCGCGATCAGGGAGGCGATCATGGAGTATTTGCCCACGGTTTCGGGCGGCAGTGGATGCAGCTTCAAGCCCATGCCCCGGTGGGGGGGCTCAAGCAGGCGATACCCGGCATCCGGCAGGGGCAGCTCATCGAGGTCGCGCAGCAGTCGCTGGACGCCCGTGCTGATCGCAAGCGGCCGCCCGGGCCGGGAGTTCGGCGACAGGTACACCAACCCGGGGATGTCCTGGAGCAATCCATTCGTGCGGGCGCGATCGTACGCGGCCCGCGGTGATTCGGCCGGGTCCCACTCCCGCAGAACGTTCTGCAGCAGGTCGAGCAGGACGAATGCCTCGCCGGTCACCACGCAGTCTGCACCGATGCCGGGCTGCGAGCCCAGCTCGAAGTAGTCGGTCGGTTCGTAGATGGCCTTGGGGCCGCCGGCGATGATCCACGGGCGGGCGTCGCCCAGGCGATGGGCATCGCGGATGTGGTCGTACGACGGCTCGGCGTGTACCTGCATGGCCGACACCAGCAGGATGTCCAGCGGCCGGCCGTCGAGGATGGCCTCGCTGGGCCGGAAGTGGGGCGTCCATTGCTGGAGCACAACCCGCAAATGCCGGAACCCGGCCGCGTGCAGGGTGTCGGCCAGTGTCCGCACCGAGCACGGCGCCATCCGCTTGTCCGCATACCAGTACGGGAGCATCCGGGTCCGGAAGTCGAACGCGTTCACGATCCCGATGC
>CAZBFW010000524.1:0-3680 GCA_964491135.1 uncultured Phycisphaeraceae bacterium
ACACCCTATCCTACACTCTTTCCCTACACGACGCTCTTCCGATCTGTTGGAGCGGGTGCTCGGGCGTGCCCGCGCAGGCCTCGATGACGTGGACGGCGCCGTCGCTCACTTCAATGAGGCGATCCGACTGAACCGGGCCGACACGGAATCCATGCGGGCGCTGGCCGAGCTTTTCGAGCGGACGGAACAGCCGCTGCGGGCCCGCCGGCAATACGAGCTGATCCTGGAAGAGAACCCGCTGGACCACCAGGCTCGCGAGGCGCTGGCCATGCTGTATCTGCAGAGCGGCGACCGGGAGGCGGCCCAGGCCCAGGTCGCCCGCCTGGAGCGCCTGGCTGCTTCACCGCAGGCGGTGGCCCGCTGCCGCGCCCGACTGGCGTACCGCCCGGACGTGGCGGACTACGAGGCGTTTCGCCGGATCCTGCTCGAGGCGACCCGCAGCGCCCCCATGGAGCCCCAGACCGCATTCCTGATCGCACTGAGCCTGACCGCCGAGCGCAAGTACGACGCGGCCCTGCCCTACGTGCTGCGCGGACTCGCCGTCGATGCGGACAACAGCGCGCTGTTGGACCTTCACGTGGCCACGCTGCGACAGGAATTGCAGTTCGCGGAGGCGGAGGCCGTGCTCCGCGAGCTGGTCCGGCGATATCCCAACCGCGAAACAATGCTGGCCGGACTGCTGGATCTGCTTCTGGTTCAGCAGAAGCACGCGGAAGTGGTGGACCTGGCGCAGCGGATCCTCGAACACGAGACGTTCTCGGCCGAGATCCTGGAGCGGTGCTGTCGGGAGATGCTGGCTGCCCTGCGTGCCCTGGGCCGGGGTGAAGAGGCGGTCGTCACGGCCCGGCAGTGGTTGGAGCGGGAGCCGGACAATCCGCTGCGGCGCGAACTGCTGCTGGAAACGCTCGTGGCCGAGAAGCGGTTCGACGAGGCGCTTGAGCGGATCGACGCGTGGGAACAGGCATCGGGTGGTTACGCCGGTCGCGATGAGCTGGTGGACATCCTGACGCGAAGCGGTCGGTTTGACAGGGCGTACCAGCGGCTGCTGGACTGGCTGGAGGAAGACCCGGGCGACCAGGGGCTGCATTTCGACCTGATCGCCACCTTGGTCGAGGCCGGACGCTATGACGATGCCCTCGAGCTGGCTGTCGCGAACTACGCCGCCCCGGGCAGTCGCATTGGCTACGAGCGGATCGCCCTGGAGGCGTACGATGCGGCCGGCCGCCACGAGGACGCGATCCGGCTCATCCAGCAGTGGATTCAGCGGACGGATCGCGGGCTGGCCGACGAATTCCCGTTCGGCGTAGAGCAGGCCCGGGCCATGCTGATCGACCAGATGCTCGCTGCCGGCCGGCTCGACGACGCTCGCAAGCAGCTCAATTCCTGGATTGACGAGGAGCCGAACCCGCTGGTGCGCGTGCTCTACCTGAACCTGCTGGCGGAGTGCGACCGGCGATCGGGTCGGATCGCCCAGGCTCTGGAGTCGCTGGAGTTGGCCTACCGTATGAATCCGCTGGACGTAAACGCCTGCAACAGCCTGGGATATTCGTGGTCCGATGCGGGTGTGCGCCTGGCTGAAGCGGAAGAGCTGATTCGATACGCGGTCACTCAGGACCCCCGCAACTACGCGTATCTCGACAGCCTGGGGTGGGTTTTGTACAAAAAGGGGGATTTCGCCGGGGCCCGATACTGGCTGGAGCTGGCCCGCGGAGCGGACGAGGAGGACGATCCTGTCATCCTCGATCACCTGGGCGACACGTATTGGCGCTTGGGAGATACGGAGCGGGCGGTCGCGGATTGGCAGGCGGCCGTGGAGGCCGCCCGGACGGGGATGCAGCGCGATCGTCGCCGCGGGGATGATGTGGACTGGCAGCGGATCGCCGGGCAGACGCCGGCCAAAATCGAGGCCGCCGCCGCCGGGCAGACCCCGGACGTCGCCCCGCTGGGCGGCGAAACGGAGCCGGTGGACTCGGTCGCCCGGCGCGAGCCGGGGCGCTGCTCAGCTGTGGGACCGGCCGTCCCCATGTGGGACCGGTTCTCCCCATGTGGGATCCGCCTTCCCTATGTGGGACCGGCTTTCCAGCCGGTCTCCGGTTCCCTGAAGGGGTCTGCCCTCGCACGGCATGAGAAGAGGGATGCCGTGTGTTTGATGATATGATCGTTTAGCACAGCAGGAGAATCGCACATGTCCGGTCATTCCAAGTGGTCCACCATCAAGCACAAGAAAGCCGCATTGGACGCCAAGCGAGGCCGGGCATGGAGCAAGCTGGCCCGCGACGTCACCATGGCCGCCCGTCACGGCGGGGGTGATCCATCCGCGAATCCGCGTCTGCGACTGGCCATCGACAAGGCCAAGGGCGCCAACATGCCCAAGGACACCATCGAGAAGGCCGTCAAGAAAGGCACCGGTGAACTGGCGGGCGAGTCGATCGAAGAAATCGTCTACGAAGGCTACGGCCCCGGCGGGGTCGCCATCATGTGCACCTGCCTGACGGACAACCGCCATCGCACGGCCCCGGAGGTCAAGAAGATCTTCGAACGCGGCAACGGCAACCTGGGGGCGCCGAACTGCGTGTCGTGGATGTTCAGCAAGAAGGGCGTATTCGTGATCGCCCGCGAGGCCGCCGACGAGGACAAGGTCATGGAAGTGGCCCTGGAGAACGGGGCGGAGGACGTGAACACGTCCGACATGGCCCACGAGGTGACCTGCGACCCGGACGCCTACGGGAGCATCAAGGAGGCCTTCGAGGCCGCCGGCATCGCCATCCAAAGCGCCGACGTAACCATGATCGCGGCCAACCAGATCACCCTCGACATCGACAACGCCCGAAAGGTGCTCAGGCTCATGGAGAACCTGGAAGAGCACGACGACGTCCAGAGCGTCTCCTCGAACTTCGACATCCCGGACGCCGTAATGGCCGTACTGGCAAAAGAGAGCTGACCGGCTGGCGCGACGGAGCCATGCCGATGATCGCAGACACGCAAGTTCCGTATGCGCTTCGGGAGTGGGTCGACCGGGAGATCGAGCCCGGTGAGCGGCTCCAGTGGATGGACATGCCCGCGCCTCGGTTCTTCACCGGTCCGGCCACTGCGGCATTCCTCTTCGGCATCCCCTGGACGGCCTTCGCGGTATTCTGGACGGCGACGGCGGCATGGGGTACACGACAGGCGTCGGACACAGGTGCGCCCGGCGCTTTCTCCATTCTATTCCCCCTGTTTGGTGTCCCTTTCATCCTCATCGGCCTGGGCATGCTCTCCAGTCCGCTCTGGGCCTACCGCAAGGCGCGCCGCACGGTGTATGTCATCACGGATCGGCGGGCCATCCTGTTTGAAGGCGGCCGGAGCACGACCGTCCGGTCATTCGCACCCCAACAGCTTCGGAACGTCTTCCGAAAAGAGCGCAAAGACGGTAGCGGCGACGTGGTGTTCTCCAGCCGCACCTGGCGCGACTCCGACGGCGACCGCCATGCGCAGGACGTTGGATTCATGCGCATTCAAAACGCCAAGGCCGTGGAAGACCTCATCCAGGAGTTGGCCAGGACGGCGGAGTCCAAGGCCGACGGGCCGCTTCAGTGAACCCCTGGGGAATCTGCTGGACCGAGATTCCCATCTCGGTCCCCGTTCGGCGGCCGGGTGGCCCTGGGTGATTGCTCACCCAGGGCTCCCACAGATCCGTACGT
>CAZBFW010000525.1:0-3678 GCA_964491135.1 uncultured Phycisphaeraceae bacterium
GCGGCTCGGCCGGCTCGGATTCTTCAGGCCCGAACTCCGGCCCGGCCGCGAAAGCAGCGAAGCTCTCACCCCCTCCGCCCAATCCGTCGCCCAGTGGCTCCGGCTCGGCGCTTCCCGGGCCGGTGAAGCCATTCTCAAACGCAACGTAGTCTGACACCACCACCGCCCCGTTGGTGTCCATGTCCATCTCGCACGCGCACACCCCCGCCAGCGGGTTTCTGTTGTAGCACCGCTGGAACGCTGCGAAATCGAGCAGATCGGAATCGCAGTCCCGATCGGCGTCACCGGCAAACTCGTCGCAGGAATCGCAATCGTCCGGCACGCCGTTGGCGTTGCAGTCCACGTCGCACACGTCCAGAATGCCGTTGTTGTTGCAGTCTTCCGTGAACTGCCCGCAAGGCGGCCAGGATGGACAATTGCCCGCCCCACAGTCGAGATCGCACGCATCCGGCAGGCCGTTCTCGTTGCAGTCTTCGCAATCGTCCGGCACGCCGTTCGTATTGTGGTCGGTACTCGCCCCCGACCGCAGTTCGCACTCGTCCGGAATGCCGTTCGGCTGGCAGTCCTCGCTATTCCCCGTGAGGATGTCGCAGGCGTCCCACACCAGGTTCCGGTTGCAGTCGCCGCTGCACTCGTCCGGGACGCCGTTTCCGTCGCAATCCGTGCTCGTTTCGTGCGCGATGTCGCACCCGTCCGGGATGCCGTTCCGATTGCAGTCGGAACAGCTCGGATCGCCGGTGCATTGCCTGATCGTGCAGTCATCCGGCAGCCCATCGGCGTCGCAGTCCGGGTCGCACTCGTCCGGAACGCCGTTCGGCTGGCAATCGTCGCTCCAGCCGAAGGCGATGTCGTCTTCGTCCGGGACGCAGTTCTCGTTGCAGTCGTCAAACTCGCACGCGTCCGGAATGCCGTTCGTGTCGCAATCGGCCCATTGCCCGTAGTCCCGGTTCAGCGTCAGGTCGCACAGCATCGGGGATTCAAATGCGGTATCGTACCCGTGACCCGTCAGAATGACGCGGACCTCGATGTACTGGCCGGTCAGCGCGGGGAAGATCGGCCGGCCGTTGGAGACGTCGCGGAACCGTTCCTGCGTGACCTCGGCCTCCGATTCCGCCGCCCGCGCCTGCACGCGGATGGAAGTGCCCTCCGGCTGCGGGCAGGTCTCCTGGTTCCAGTCGATCCGCGACCAGCGGGCACCGGCCACCGTGCTGTCATACACGTCGTCCCAGAGCGCCTGCTTGAGCGCGCCCAGGGCGACATAGCCGGTCATGTCGCTGTAGTTGTAGGGCCAGGCTCCATCCCCCAGATACACGTCGACGTCCACGTCGCCGAGACCGCCTGCCAGGGCTGGATCGATCCTTCGCACGTAGTCCGTGCCCCTGCAGGTGACCCACAGCTTCCCGGCCGAATCGACTGCGACCCCGGAAGGGAATTCCGGGTTGTATGGCGGGTCCTGTAGATCGATCACGGTCCGCGTCCACTGACCTTCTACCTTCCAGAGACGCGATATATTTCCGCCCCCACTGTTGGCGACCCAGACGTGGTCGTCCGTCCACGTCACCGCGACGCCACGATCGTCACTGGCGCCGTCCGTCCAGACCGACTCGAGGATGAGCGCGTTCGGGTCATCCGGGTCATACCACGTGAACGGGTCCAGCCTCGAGACCTGGCCCAAGGATAGCTGTGTGACCCAGATCTACCCGAACCGGTCCATGCTCGTACCGTAAGCGTGGTACAGCGGAATATAATCCCACCAGTCGTCGGCGAGCATCAGTGTTCCTCTGGTGTCGTACCGAAGCACGCCCGACGGATTCTGCTCTTGCGTAGACCAGAGTACGCCATTCCCATCCATCAGCCCTCCATACGCGCCGTGCTCTACGTTAAATGTCGCGAGAATGGATCCGTCTTCGCCATCGAGCAGATCAAAGTCCCTATTCAGGTATCCGCCAACCCAAACCTGTCCCAGATGGTTCACTGCGATATGCCGAGCCCCGGTGCCGTTTGTACGCTGATAGACCAGAATACACTCGTCCGTTGCTTCCTCCACCAGCGCCGCGCCGCCTTCGACGCCCCCACCGAGCCAATCATCGCGCTCATCGGGCCATTCAAGTGCGTCATTTAAGCCGAAAGATGTGCGGATCAGACCATCGTTGTCCCGGTCGATGCAAGTACAATAGTCGAACGGCGGCGCGAAGTACCGGGGAACCCCATTGGAATTCACCTCCGTGTCGCCGAGGACCAGCCCGATCTTCACTACTGATCCCATCTGCACGTCTGGCTCAATCAATCCGTACTCGTAACGGTTGGCTGCCCAGGTATTCCCGAACAGATCGACCGTCGTTCGCGACGGCTGCTTTGTGTCCGCGAATCTGCCAGGCGTGGTCCAGTGTTCCCCAATAGCCAACCCCGTGCGGGTATCGATGCGAACGACGCTTCCGGCTCCGGTTTTCGCGACGGACAGATACGGCAACGGCACCGGCAGTGCGTTGACCTTGATCGACCCGCTGGTGGAACGGTCCGCGTTGTTGACGAACCCATCATCAAAGTCGTTATCCGTCGTGTATGTCTTCGATTGACACTGCTGCGCGTCAATAGCCGGAGCGTGGTACACGGCAACCAGCGCCACACCAAGCGCAGAAATGCAGCGATTCCTTGTGCTCATTGGTGCTCCCCTTGTTACTTGAGTTGTTTCTTTGCGGACTTCGCCGCCGCTACTGCCGGTGATGTCGAATCCCGAAAATTCCGATCAGAACGCACAGAAGCATCGTACTCGGCTCCGGTATCGGCGTCAGAATGAACGCTTGGACGGTGGAATCCTCCCTGATTCCCCATCCGACGATTTGACCTTGGCTATTGATGTCCGTCGCTGTGTCCAGAACAGCCCAGCCAGAATTTGGCGGAATCAGATCGAGCAGGTAGTGCGCCTCGCCCGAATCCCAGAGTGTAGCCCGCCCGTACCCTGAGACGTACGTGTAGCCGACTATGAGCCCGTCGTTGTTAATCGCCAGTGCTTCAGCGTTCTGCGAATTGCCCAACGGTTCGGGCAAGAGTTGCCAACTTCCGTCGTACCATAAAAACGCGCCACCGTCAGCCCTCCCGACGACCTGTCCCACATCATTGACGTCACGGGCGACGCTTCGTGCCCCAACAATTGGCGTCATGATGCCGTCGTGGCAAAGGAACGCCTGCCTTGGTCCTGGGCCTGTGGGCGTAGGTGGGCCCGTTTCCGCCTGGCCTACAATATCTCCGAATTCGTTTATTGCGTATGGCCAGCTCTGCTCGCCGCCCATTGAACCGAGCAACGTCAAATTGTCGCCCTCCCAGAGGCACCCTCGCGTGGTTGTTGCTCCGTTACCTAGCCAGCCGACGATCTGGCCGCTGTCGTTCAACCCGCGTGCCGTGGAATGCATCCCATTCAATGTGGGCAGTATCAATACCGTGCTGCCATCCCACTTGTAGGCACGCTGTGTGCCCCCAACCACGACGTTCGCGTTATTGATGTCGTAGCCCGTTCCGGTAGCGCTACCCGGATCCGCCCAGACCTGACCTTCCTGCCAGAGCGTGACACCAAGCTGGGAAGTCCCCAGCACGACCCCCGAATCATTGATTGCCTGCGCGAAGTCCATCGGCAATTCGGTAATCGTGTACCGAACGTCGCCGACCGCGGGGGCCGGCGAC
>CAZBFW010000526.1:0-3677 GCA_964491135.1 uncultured Phycisphaeraceae bacterium
CTGGTGCCAGCGGATCGAGTGGACCGATGCCGATCCCAGCCCGGATCGTGAGGACGGCTACTACGTGCGTGCGGAAATGGCCGACACGTCCATGGCCTGGTCGAGCCCCGTGTGGGTGGCCGGACCGAAGGATTCGGATATCGCTGCTGAACCTCGCCTGTGGCGGCTGGACGGGGATGTTTCCGGCCGCAGCCTGCAAACGCTCACCGCGGAGGCAAATGCGGTCACGCCGGAACGCCCGCTCGTTCTGTGCAATCTCCAGGGCCCCGGCGCCGTCGACCGCGTGCTCATCGAGGCCAAGGCGGACACGAACGAACAGGAGGAGGCGATCCGTTCCACCGCGCTTGCTGTCTGGATCGACGGCCGGCCGGAGCCGGACATGCAGGCCTGCCTGGACCAACTGTGCTTCGTGGCGATGGGGGGCCGGCCGTTCGCGACCCGGGGAGTGTCGTTCTCGATCACGGAGCGAGCCGACGGCCGATGGCTGACTTTTTCACGCGATCTGCGCATCCCGTTTGCCGAATCGTGTCGCGTTGAACTTCGGCCGCCCGCGGACATGGCGCTGGATGACGTCCGCTCCAGCCTGACCTGCGGTCTCTGGATGGATGGACGGTTGCCCGCGCTCGGTCGTGTGGGGCGGTGCGCGGTGCGCTCGCTCCGCAACCAGTCCGTCACTGGGACCGGCACCGAGGTCGAGCTGCTGAACATCCAGGGCCGTGGCCTGCTCCACAGCCTCCAGATGGCCATGCGAAACCCCGACACCGGCGGGCAGTACATGGAGGGCAACATCGAGGTATTCATCGATGGCGAAACGCGGCCCTCCTACGCGAGCTCCGGCACCGAGGAGTTCTTCTTCGGCGGCATCTACTTCATCAACCCGTTCTGGACGCCTTCGGGCGGTTGCACGCTGTCAATTCACGAGCCGGGCAACTCCGATCGACGCTCCTCCGCCTATCGGGTCTTCGAGAATGACCCTGTCACGTTCGACGAATCCATCCGCGTCGTATGGCACAACGGCCAACACGGACAGGGCGATGTACCCGGCACCACGATCCTGGATGCGCAATCGGTGGTCTATCTGCAGCGTCCTGCAGAAACGCCCGCGGAGCCGACAATCGAATTCCTCCGAAGGCTGACACAGCGCATCAATCTTCTGGACGGGGCGCCGGAGCTCGGGCCGATGGTCACAGACCGCGCGCGGATCGCTCGCCTCGCGCCCGGCGATGCCGCGACCCTCTGTGACGTGCGAGGGGCCGGCCATCTCTGCCGAGCGCAGTTCGTGCTGACCGGGCAGGGCGGACGCTGTGACCGTGCCCGGCTGGTCATCGTGCGAGACGGCCAGACGATCTGCGACGAGCCGCTCGCCGCCCTGTGCGGGGGGGGCGATCATGGCTTCGCCGCCGGCTTCGTCGGAAAGACCGGCACGCCGCCGGACCGTGTGCATGTTCAGCGCGAGTTGCTGGTTCCCTACCGTGAGGCGCTCGTGATGCGGCTCATGGCCAACGAGGAATCCGGGGCGATGGAAGGACTGGCCCTGCTCGAGCGTCGCCAGGCCCCGGCCGGTCTGCCCGCCGACTTCGGACCGGCCCAGGCGCCGCTGCTGGCGTATCGCGAATGGACGGCGGACGGTCAGCCATCGCCACTGCGACTGTCCGTACCCGAAACGCCTGCCGGCGGGCAGGTGCGCGAACTCTCGATCACCTTCACCGGCCTGCCGCGTGAAACCACTGAGCTGCCCGTCGAATTACGCCTTGTGTGCGATGGGGACCTTCGCGCCCGGTGGACGCCGGCGCAACTGGTGCCGGGGTTGGATTGGGCTATCGACGGCGCGGTGGCCCTGCCCGATGCGGTCAGTCTGCGCGACGCGGACTCCTGGCAGGCGTTGGTGTCCTTCCGCGACCGGCCGTTCTCCTTCGACAAGGCGGCGGCCCTCGAAATCGATTCGACCCGTCTGCCGGCCGGGGTCAGGCTGGCTGCCCACCTGTTGGCCGGTCGTTTCGAGCCCGAACGCACGGCCACTGACCCAGACGCGCTTCTGTCGCAGCGGTTGAACGCGCTGGATGGCGGTGTTCTGGCCGGACGCTCCATTTGCCGCACCGTCCTCGAGGACGGCGACATCGATCCTGGTGATTCCGACACCCTTCTCGACCTGGCAGGCAACGGCACCCTTCGCTGCATCCGGATCGGCACGCCGTTCAGCGCCGGGCCGCTGGGCCGAAGCCGGCTCGAGATCATCACGTCGACGACCGACGAAACACCGGCGCTGGATGCGTCCACGGAGCAGTTCTTCGCGACCTGGTTCGATCCGTTCCCTTCTTGGCGCGGCGCCGATGACCTGGTTCGTCCCACCCAACTTCATCACGAGGATGGCAGCCGGCACACCAGCGCCTTCCGCCTGCTCAGCTTTCCCTTTCATGGACGCTGCCGCGTGAAGCTCGCCGCCCCGGCAGACGATGGCGGCGCCATGGCCTGGCTTCGGGAGCACCTGCCGGCCACTCGCCCGCGCACGGCGCTTCGGGACATTGTGGACCTGCCGGCGGACGTTCGCGAGGGCCTCCAACGTTCTGCCGATGTCGGCCTCTTCGTGCAGGTGTACGCCAACCGCCTGGACCGTTTATTGGACTGGGGCCGGTGGGAACAACCGCGCCACGTCGCCGTGGAAGGGCAGAGCCTTGCACCCGGTGAGAGCCTTTGCCTTGCCGAGCTGACCGGCCGGGGGGCATTGCGCGGCCTGCAGATGGCTTTTGAGAACAGCGAGTCGGACCGGTTCCGCGGTTGCTCGCTGGAGGTATTCGTTGATGGCGAGTCCAGTCCGTCCTGGGTCGTCCCCGGCATCGACGCCCTGTTCCTCGGTACGCCTGTGCCCGGTTCTGGAGAGGGAACGCAGCGATGGTCAGACGCCGCCACGCGGTCTCGCGACGCTTGCGGCGAGGGAAACCGACTGTTGTCCGCAGAAGCCGGAACCACGATCTGCACGGCCGATTCGCCGTATCGGCTGGCCGGCTACCGGCGGTTCACGCGTGCCCCGATCACGTTCGAGCGTTCCATTCGTGTCGTCTGCCACCATCCTCCCGGAGGGGATGCTCCAACCCGCGTGTGGGCTCTGCTCAGCCTGACCACGGGCGGTCCTCTTCCACGGCCGGATGCCGCGCTGCCGAGCGAAGCGGTAATGCGCAATTGACAAGCGACAATGCCCCGCGCCCGGCGGGAACGCGAATGCAGCTGCCGGTTGCCATGACGTCCCAGGATCCGACACCGGGAAGGCTATTACCGCCGGCAACGCCACGCGCTCATCAGCGTCAGGCCCAGCAGCGAGACCAGCGTGCCCGGACCGATTCCCAGGCCGCACAGCGAGACGGATGACCGGGGTCTTGTTCGCGGGCTCTCCGGCTCGTCGACAGGTTCGTCCGGCTCGGGGATCACCTGACCGGGCTCGGACGACACGTCCTCGACGCATTCACCTGTTTGGGGATCGCAGACTTCACCGGCCGGGCACTCGACCTCTTCCGGTGTTGCGCACTGACCGTCCCGGCACGGGTTGGTCGTGCAGAGATCGCCGTCGTCGCAGTCCGCATGGTCCAGGCACTCGACGCACAGGCCCGTGTCCGGATCGCAGAGGTCATCGCCGCACTTCACAGGCTTATAGACGCAGGCGCCGGCGATACACGTATTCGTGG
>CAZBFW010000527.1:0-3677 GCA_964491135.1 uncultured Phycisphaeraceae bacterium
GCGGGCGCGCGGGGGCGCGTTCAACCTGCCGGGCAGCTTCGTGCGGGCGGACACCGTCACGTCCGACTATCCCTCGAACACGCGGAGTTACATGGGGTTTCGCGTCGCCCGCTCAGAGCCCTACCTGACGCCGATCCTGACGCCGGATGCCGCCGAACCGCGTACGTTCACCGGCCCCTACTATGGCCCGTTCACGCCTCAGTCCTTCGCCTACACGCTGACGAACCGCTGCTGGAAGACGATCACGATCGAAATCACGTCCGACGCCTCGTGGCTGCTGATTGACGGTGAGCCGGACGTAACCCTTGTGCTCGACGCCTTTGCCGTGGCGACGGTGGAAATCACACTGGGCGAGGATGCCTATGAACTCCTGCAGAGCCCGCCCGCACCGGCAACTCTTTCCTTTGACGAGTCCACGTCCGGATCGTTCCTCGAGACCCGGAACGTGAGTCTTGAAATCACCGGCTCCCTGCCCGTGGAGCCCGAGGATCCGTACGCGCCCGAGGGGCCGCAGGGCGGGCCGTTCGCGCCGGCCTCCACCGTGTACACGGTGGTCAATGATCAACCGGGCTTCCTGATCTGCTCCATCACGACAGACCTGGACCCGCCGCAGTCGTGGCTTCTGATCAATGGGCAGCCGGAACTGACCGGGGACGATGCCCTGCTCATCAGCCCGGGCTTCGAGGAGGACGTGACCATCACGCTGGACGCAGCCGTCGTCAGCGGCCTGACTCCCGGCACGTACATGGCGAGCATTCTGTTCCGCGATGACGTCACGGGCAACACGGCCGTCCGGGACGCGACGCTCTCCGTGCAGGACGCGCCCATGACCCTGGCCATGGCCATCGTCCCGGCCGACGACGCCCAGCCCGGCGGGCCGGCGTACACGTTCCGCATCGGCAAACGAGAAATCACGAACGCCGAGTTCGCGGCATTTCTGAACAGTGCCCTTCGCGAGCCCAACCGGTCCACACCCCTGGGCAGCTACATGTATCACGACACGGACAGCGGCAGCGTATTCATCAACCCCAACGGAGCGGTCGGCGAAGTCGGCACCGCGGGCGCCGGAACGATGCTCTTCGACGCGGGTGACGCGGCGGCCATTTTCTTCCTCACAGACGCGTACGTCGTTCAGACGGGGAAGGAGGACTTCCCGGTTGCGGGAGTGAGCTGGTACGGGGCGATGAAGTTCTGCAACTGGCTCACCGTTGTGCAGGGAGGCGATCCGGACCAACGGGCCTATACGGAAGGCATTGCCGCGGGGGACTGGCGCCCGGTCGTGATCTCCGCCCCCGAGTGGGCCACTCGCGATCTGGACCCTTCCGAGCGGCAGACCCTGGTTGCCACGATCGGCGGCTATCGCCTGCCGATGGACGAGCAGTTCGCCGCCGCATCCGCATACAACGAGTGGTACAAGGCCGCCGCCTGGACGGGCACCGCCAACACAACGTACGGCTTCGGCCGGAATACGCTCTCCGGGGCTGACGCGAATTACCAGAACAGCGGTGATCCCTATGACAACGGCCCGACGCCCGCCGGCTACTACAACGGGACGAAGTACGGCAGCTTCCAGACCGCCGACACGGCCAACCGCTACGGACTCTACGACGCATCCGGTAACGTCAGCGAGTGGGTGCAGGACTGGAGCGGCGGCTCGGCGTACCGCGGCACCCGCGGGGGGCACTGGTCCAACACGCAGGCATCCGCCCTGGCGAACACCGCGATCGCCGCGGACAGCGCGTCCGCCACGCGGTCCTGGACGGGGTTCCGCGTGGTGCAGGCCGGCCCCCGCGCCCCCGTGGCGGTATCGTGCGATACGAGCGACTGCCTGTACGCCGCCGCGGGTCCGGCGGGCGGCCCCTTCATCGAGTCCAGCTTCGCGATCATCCTGGAGAACAGCGCCGCGGTTCCCGTGGAATGGTCGGCAGGCGTGGACCAGTCCTGGCTCACCATCGACGGCAAGGCCGAGATTTCCGGGATCATCGGTTTCGCCGGAAGCCGCACGCTCGCCGTGACACCGGCGTCGGGTGCCGACAACCTGCCGCCCCCCGCTCCACCGTATGTGCCGATGACGAATGTTCCCGCTGCCGGCGCGCAGCCGGGAGGACCGCGGTATTCGTTCCGCATGGGCACGTTTGAAGTCACCAACGCGGACTACCAGGCCTTCCTGAACAACGCCCTGACCAACCTCACCAACGCCCGTGGGCAGTACCTCTACCACGACGTCGATGACAGTCGCGTATACGTGAACGCCTCCGGCGCCAACGGGCAGGTGGGCACTCAGGGATCCGGCACACTTGTCTTTGACGGCAACGTGGCCGGGGCGATCCGGTATGATTCGGCCACCACCCAGTACGTCCTGGCCGATGATCGCGGCAGCCACCCGGTCCTCGGCGTGAGCTGGTACGGGGCGGTCAAGTACTGCAACTGGCTGACGATCCAAAGCGGGCTGCCCATTGACCAACGCGCCTACATCGAGGGGACCGTAGCGGCCAACTGGCGTCCCGCGGTGGTCGATTCGACCACGTGGGCTGCGCGGGACCTGACAAACGATGAACGGCAGAGCCTCGTCGACAACTACGCTGGGTATCGCCTGCCCATGGACGATGGCTCTGCCCAGGCCTCCGCGTACAACGAGTGGTACAAGGCGGCCGCCTGGGACGGCAGCGCGAACGGCGTCTACGGTTTCGCCCGAAGCAGCCTCTCCCCGGCAGATGCGAACTACCAGAACAGCGGCGACCCATTCGACAACGGCACGACGCCGACCGGCTATTACAACGGGTCAACCCACGACGCCTTCGCCACGGAGAGTTCAAGCAACGGCTTCTTCGATCTGACCGGCAACGCACGGGAATGGATGCAGGATCACGGCACCGCTCCGGGCAATCGGGTGGTGCGCGGCGGGTGCTGGAATGACACGTCCGCGTCCACCGCCTTGCGGGCGGACGTGCGTCAAGTTCAGTTTGCAGAGCAGGTCGACCCGTTCACCGGCTTCCGCGTCGTGCAGGGCCGGCTGGATTACATCGCCGAGATCACGATCGATGACATCACGACAGGCGACACGTTCGCGCACGCGGCCCGACTCCTGGTGACCGAGCCGGTCACTTTCTCGCCCCCCGATGGCATCGTCGCCGCCGGCTGGTACGGCGGACCCTTCGAGCCGACCACCGCTGTCATCTACGACATCAGCAGCACGTCACGGCGCGCGATGAACTGGCGGGTCAGTTCCAACCAGCCGTGGGTCACCGTCAATGGAGCATCGTCGCAGGCAGGGTCAGTCACGCCGGAAACGCCCGCCAGTGTCACCGTTGCCCTTGCGGCGACTGCCACAACGCTTGCACCGGGCACGCACACGGCCACCATCACTCTCGAGAACACGACGACCGGGTACCAGGAGACGCGCCGCGTCGAACTGACCGTTCGAGAGCCGTTGGAGGTCACGCCGACGGACGGACTGAGCTTCAGCCTCCTGTACCAAGACGCCACTCTGCCTCCTGCGCAGGAGTACGCCGTCACGAATCTGCGGGCGGCCCCCATTCAGTACTCGGTGACGTCCAACAAGAGCTGGATCAGCCTGAATGGAGCGGCCTCAATCCCGTCCACCGCCCTGAACAGCGGCCCGGAGGACAGCCAGGCGGTGGCCGTTTCGATCAATACCGAGATCGGAAGAGCGTCGT
>CAZBFW010000528.1:0-3665 GCA_964491135.1 uncultured Phycisphaeraceae bacterium
TACGCCTGCGTCCCCAACCTCTTGAGGGTACCGCCCCCAACCCGAAAAACACACGACGGCACCAACCCCCCGCGCCCCGCGCCCTGACCCCCCACCCCCACCCCCGCCCCCGGGATCTCGCGCTACTTCACGATCTCCAGCAGCTTCTTGAACTTTTCCGTGCCGGACTCGTGGCATAGCTCAAACAGTACGGACTCCGTGGTCGTCACGACGACCCCGGCGTGCTGGGCGCGGGAAAGACCCAGGTCCAGGTCCAGATCGCGGCGCGAGCCGACGGCGTCTGCACACAGGAACACCGCGCAGCCCATGGCCAGCAGGTCCAGCGCCGTCTGGAGCACGCAGACGTGGGCTTCGATCCCGCACAGAATGACCTGCGGACGGTCGACCTCCGTCAGCCGGGCACGGATCACGTCGTCGGCACAGGCGCTGAACGCGGCCTTCTCCAGAGGCGTTACGCCGGCCGCCTCCAGCGGTTCGGCCACCGCGCGGTGCAGGGGACCCAGGCCCTTGCTGTACTGGACCGTGGCCAGGATGGGCAGGCCGAAGAGGTGTGCTCCGCGGATGAGTCGCGCCGCCGCGGCCAGCATCTCCTCCGCCTCCTCGATGTGCGGCACGAGCTTGGTCTGGAAGTCCACAACCAACAGCATGGCGCGATCGACGTCAACTTTCCGATTGTTCAGCATGACCTGTCCTTTGCGGCTACTGCGGACCGGCACCTGCGCTCGTACGTTCGCCCTCCGGGCCCTTCGCTTCCTTTTGCCGGTCCCGGTTTTCCTTCTCCAGCGCTTCAAACGCCTCGCGCAGCGTGTCGCCACCCATGCCTGCATCCAGCACGCGATGCTGCCGGATGACCTTGATGATGCCGTTCGGTTCGTGCTTCAGAGCCGTCCGACACTGCAGATCCCGCAACAGCGCCTTCCACCAGGTGGTGTCCCGGGTTTTCGTCCCGAGCACGACCCGGTTGAACAGAGGCAGCGCCTCTTCGTATTGCCGGAGCCCGTACAGCGCTTCCGCCAGACCCAGGATCGCGCGCACCTCGCGGGGTCGCCTGTCATTGTAGCGCTTTGCGTCCATGTCCAGGCAGTGTTGAAACAGGCGGCGGGCGGTCTCCCATTCACGGGCCCGCAGGTGGGCCTCCGCCAGTTGCCGTTCCACCGCATATTGCGTCTCTGCCGGCAGAGCGGGGTCGGCCCGGTCCGCCCACTCCTGAATCTGTCGGGCCAGCAGGAGGGCGGACCGGATCTTGGCCTCGGCCTCCTCCGCCTGCCCGTCGGCTTCCAGTCGTTCGATTTCCTTCTGGATGGCCTCGAACAGGGCCTGCATGGTCGGCCCGGCGTTGGCCGGGTCCGTCTCCACGTACTGCGGAATCGTCCGCTGCGCCTCCTCCAGTTGCCCCAACGCCTCGTACGCGATGACCCGCACGCGAAGCATCCGGCCGATCAGGTCCTTCTCTTGCGGGAAGCGATCCTCGTAGCCTTTGAGCAGGTCCAGGGCCACCGCGGCCTGGTCAACTCCCGGCACCACGTACGCCTCACCCGCGTCCACCAGCGCAGCGGCCATCAGACGTTCCAGCGTGCGCCGCTGCTGGACGTCCGAGACCTTGGTCAGCCGGGCCTGAACCGCCGCGTTCAGCCGATTGGAGGCCTCGACCATTGCCTTGATCTGCCAGACGGCGCCGGCCAGCGACTCCCCGCGACCGGCCGCGTCTTTGACCGACTGGGCGCGGCACCGGACCGCGGCGGCCAGCCCGGCCAGGTAGTGCTCATGCTCTCGGTCCACCCGATCATACTCGCGGGCCGCCTCGTCCAGTTCACCGACCGCTTCCAGCGTCTGCGCCAGGAAGTACTGCCAGTACTTGGCGTGCTCACTCCCTGCGTAACGCGTAATCAACGTCCGCAGCGCGTCCAGATAGATGAGCCGCGTTTCGGACCGGGAGGTCAGCGTGAGATTCCGGCACAGCTCCGCTCCCAGCCTCACGGCGTTCAACGCCGCCATCTCCGCCCGACCGAATCGCGGGTGGTTCTTGGCCACCTCCAGAAATCGTGTCATCGCCTCGCGAGGCTGTCCGCGTTCGTGATGAGCGGCGGCCAGGTTGAACAGCACCTCCGCCCGGTGAGGCTCCGGCAGGTTGTTGTCCGGGCCGAGCAGCAGATCGGCCAGTCGAATCGCCCGGTCCAGAACGGCCGTCCGTCGCTCGGCTCGCTCCGACGCGGTGCGAGCCCCGGCCGGCGGGCTCGACGGCGTGTCGGCGGCCAACTCTGCCGCCTGGCGCAGCAGTCCGGCCAGCAATGCACACTGCTCCAGCGGCGACAGGGCCAGCACGTCCTCGTCCCGATGGATGTCTTGAAAGAGAGCGTCGTACACGGCGTCGCGATACGCGCTGTTCTCCTCTGCCAGTTCCTGGAGCGCCTGCGTCGCCCGCCGGCGGTCCTGCCCGGACTCCTCCGGCCGCCCGTCGATCCCATCCTGTGCGGCCCGAGCCTGCCACACACTGCGCTCCAGGAGGGCCACCAGCAGTCGCAGGCGGAAATCACCCGAAGCCGTCGCCTCGACGTGGCGTTTGAACGATTCCACGCCGGCGATCGCCTCGTCAAACTGGCTGCTGTCCCGCAGGGCGCGGACTCGCTCCACCATCGCCAGCGTCGCCACCCACTGCAGGTTCTCCCGCTCGCTCGCGTCGGGCAGGCCGTTGAGCGTGGCCAAAGCGCTGTTGAGGTACGTCAGGGCACCGGCCGGATCGGTCAGCAACCGGCAGGTCATGCCGGCCAGCAGCAGCGACTGTGCCTGCACGTGAGACGTATCGTGCGGGGTTTCCAAAGCGCCGTTCGTCTGGCGAAGCTCCTCCAGCAGCCCTTTGAGTTCCGGCGTGCGGAGCGGATTGCCGGCCGGTCGGGCCAGGGCCCGGTAGAAGGTGGCCCACCAGCGGATGTAATCCGACTGAGGCCGCATATGCTCGAGCTGGTCCACGTATCCGTCCGCCTCCAGGCGATCGAACTCGCGGGCGGTCAGCTCGTTGATCCGGGCGGACTCCTTCTCGAGGGCCTGGTTCAGGTATCCGATTTCCTCGATGGCACGGCCGGTCAGTTGCAGGACTCGCTCATGGTCTTCCGGCCGGTCCAGGCCGTAGAGGATCCGAAGGTAGTGCGGCTCCGCCCTGCGATAGACGAGTGAGCGGATGAACTCCAGGCGCCATTCCAGGACCCGCCGATCGTCCGTCCAATGGCGGATGAGCTGCAGCAAAACCTCGTCGGCGGCCTTCAGCGCCTCGACCCGCTCGTCTTCCGAGCGGGTTTCGTCGGCGGCCTGGGCCAGCTTCAGCTCGCGTTGCAGAAGCAGGCCCTCCACCGAGTTGGAGGATTCCTGCGCGCCCAGGTGGAACTCGAGCAGATCCGTCAGCCCGCGATCCTTGAGTCCCCGTCGAAACACGTCGTCACTGAACCGCCGGGACTCTGCGTCCTGCCCCGCCACGGGAGCCGCCAGCAGGCACACGAACAGCCACGCGGCAGAGGCGCCCAGGGATGGTCTCCGGCCCGGTCCCGTGGGCCCGGCGGATCGCGCCGCCTGTCCGCGCCGGTTCATCTATCGGCCCTCCCCGCCGAAGGCGATGCTGCGACACCGGGCCCGGACGGCGGCATTCCAGCATTCGACCACCAGCTCCCACGGCG
>CAZBFW010000529.1:0-3643 GCA_964491135.1 uncultured Phycisphaeraceae bacterium
AGGGTCGGCAGCGTCTGAATCGTCCGCAATCGCCGCCGACGCGGCGGACGCGGATCATCCGGTTGATTGAATCTCGCGATGACGGACACGCGGCACCCCCGCATTGAGGTTGGAACGTTGCACCACAATCACCGTGACCCCCGCCCGCACCGGCTGCCCCACGTACGCCTTGATCTCCGTCTCCGGACGATCCGGCACGATCAGCTCCGTTCGCGATCCGAACTTGATCATACCGAACCGTTCCCCCTGCATCAGGTCGTCCCCTTCCCGCGCGTGGCACACGATCCGCCGGGCGATCTTCCCCGCGATCTGTCGCACCACGATCGGGCCCGCCACCGGCGGATCGGGGTCCAGGACCAGCGCGTTCGACTCATTCCGGTGCCCCGCGTCCTCATGCCGCGCGTCCAGAAAGGACCCCTTGCGGTAGTCTATCGACACCACCCGGCCCCGACACGGAGCGCGATTGGCGTGCACGTCAAAAATGCTCAGAAAGATACCGATCCGAATCGCCGGACCGCCAACGGCCTCGTAATACTCCAGCCGGGTGATGTCCCGCACCCGACCGTCCGCCGGAGCGCAG
Organism: uncultured Phycisphaeraceae bacterium; assembly: GCA_964491135.1. Taxonomy (GTDB): domain Bacteria; phylum Planctomycetota; class Phycisphaerae; order UBA1845; family UBA1845; genus JAFGJQ01. Next base: position 581 of record CAZBFW010000529.1, read on the forward strand.
AGCTCCCCCCGCGCAAACAGGGCCACCCGCCTCGGATCGCGGAAGAACGCGACAACAAACACCCACAGCGCCACAGGCACTACGGCCCCCCAGGGCCAGAGCCACACCGCCAGTGCAGCCAGGCCCCCCAGCACAACCGTGCCAATCGCGATCTCTCGAATGCCTTCGCGTGCCAACGCCATGGTTCGAGATTCCGCCTCGATACGCGCCAACCCACCCTCCCGGGCTACGGCCCGGTCGGGCGCTTCCGGTCCCGGCGCAGCCGCTCGGCCGCGGCCATTCCCTCCGCGAAGACCTCCCCGAACTTCCCTGGGGGAAGCCCGATCTTGAGGCTGATATCCACCAGCACCGACCGTTCCCGGTCAGTAATCTCACCGTCAATAGCCGCCGTGCCCACCATCAGCCGCATGGCCCGCACCGGATCCGACAGGATCCGCCGGAACATGCTGCTTTCCACCGTGGTCCCCCCCTCCGCCTGGCGGGTCATCTCGTCCAGCCACGCCCGGTCGATTCCCAGCCGGTCGGCCAGACGCTGGATCACCCCCGCCTCGCTGCGCCGGATCTGTCCATCCGCGACCGCGACGGCCAGGATTCCCCGCAGGATTTCCATGGTTTCGGCGTCCATCGCCAACCGCTCCCACTGCACGACCGCTTCTGACCCGCGGCGTATCATAACCCGGATCACAGGGATTGCCATCCGCAATGGCCGGCCCCTTCCCACCGCAACCGTGCGAGAAGGACGGGCCTGACTTGGATGCTCGTGGAGCCGACCGCCGGCGTTCCTTGACGCGGTTCTTCCCTGTCTTATCATGGCCCGCATCTGCGCGGAGGTAAAGTGTTACTGCCCCGCGAACCGACGTTTGGAAACAGCAAGCCGTCCGCCCGCAGGCCGGCCGACCGGAGAAATGCTATGTCCACCACCATCGTTCATGTGGAAGCCTGGGAAATCCTGGACTCGCGCGGCAACCCCACCCTCGCCGCCATCACCGTACTTGAAGACGGCAGTTACGGCGAAGCCGCGGTTCCCTCCGGCGCTTCCACGGGCGAGCATGAAGCCTGTGAACTGCGGGACGGCGACAAGTCCCGCTACGGCGGCAAGGGCGTTCTGATCGCCGTGCAGAACGTCAACGGCGAGATCGCCGAGTCCGTCATCGGCCTGGACGCCCTGGACCAGTACGACCTCGATCACACCATGATCGAACTGGACGGCACCCCGAACAAGTCGCGTCTGGGCGCCAACGCCATGCTGGCCGTCTCGCTCTCGGCAGCCAAGGCCGCCGCCCATTCCACCGGCCAGCCGCTGTACCGATACCTCGGCGGCCCCAACGCCCGGGTGCTGCCCGTGCCCATGATGAACATCCTCAACGGGGGCAAGCACGCGGAAAGCAACGTCGACTTCCAGGAGTTCATGATCCAGCCCTGGGGCGCCGAGAGCTTCGCGCAGGCCCTTCGCATGGGGGCCGAGTGCTTCCACGCCCTCAAGAAGGTGCTCAAGAAGAAGAACTACAACACTGGGGTCGGCGACGAGGGCGGCTTTGCACCCAACCTGGGCAGCGCCGAAGAGGCCCTGGATCTGATCGCCACCGCCGTCTCCGAAGCCGGCTACCAGTTCGGCAAGGACATCTTCATCGCCCTGGACCCGGCCACGTCCGAGATGTTCAACAAGGCCGGCGGCAAGTACGAGTACTTCCGCTCCGCCCCTGGCACGTATGCGACAGCCGACGAGATGATCGACCGCTGGGGCAAGTGGTTTGAGAAGTACCCCATTCGCAGCCTGGAAGACGGCCTGGCCGAGGACGACTGGGCCAGCTGGAAGAAGCTGACGGACCGCTACGGCGACAAGATCCAGCTTGTGGGCGACGATCTCTTCGTCACCAACACCGAGCGTCTGGCCCGCGGCATCCGCGAGGGCAGCGCCAACTCGATTCTCATCAAGCTGAACCAGATCGGCACCCTGACCGAGACGCTGGAGTGCATTGACATGGCCCGCCGCAATGGTTGGACGACCGTCATCAGCCACCGCAGCGGCGAGACGGAAGATACGACCATCGCGGACGTCGCCGTCGCCACCAACGCCGGCCAGATCAAGACGGGCAGCGCTTGCCGCAGCGACCGCATTGCCAAGTACAACCGGCTGCTGCGGATCGAAGACGAGCTCGGCCAGGCGGCGGTCTTCGGCGGCACGCTCTGGAACAAGTAGCGGGTTCCCCGGACCGTACGGCGTCGGTACGCGGGGCCTCGCATCGAATCTTGACGCCGCGTCGGACCGGATCGGGCTGTTCGCCTGGACCGGCCCCGGCGAGCGGCACGGACGCCATGACGCAGACGGAGCAGCAACCTGAGGTTTCCTCGTCGCCGGCCCGCGAAGGTCGATGGGTGTTCTGGATGCTCTTCGCGATGGCCGTGATCGGCTTTGCGCCGTGCGTGCTGTTGCCGGCCTGGCGTGACTATCAGAACGCCCGCCTTGTGGAGCAATACGAGCAGGCCGCCCTGGACCGCATGAACGAATCGCTTGATCGGCAGCGGCGGTTGGCTGAGGCCCTGCGTTCCGATCCCTCGGTCATGGCCAGGGCCGCCCAGCGAGAACTGGAGTACACGCGCCCGGGCGAACAGCGGATTACGGTGGTGCCCACCGACCCGGGGGTCGACGTCGAGGACACCGGCGCCGCCGTGACTCCCGAACCGATCCCTCCGCCCGTCCCCGTTCACTGGCTGGTCCGCAGCCTGCCCGCCCTTGACTACGATGCCGTCTTTTGCGACCCTTCTACCAGGGCGATCGTCATCCTGTTGTGTGGCGGAGTCTTGACGGCGGCCTTCGCCCTGTTTCCCCCGCATCGCCGGGGGTCCGGCTGAGTCGCTTGCGGCCGTTACACCCAGTGGCGTCAGCCCAGGCGAACGACAGCCTTTTCCGGAGGCAGTCCATGAACGCCAAGGTTGTGATCATCGTCGTCTGCTTGCTGGTCGCCGCGGCAATCTTTGCCTACAAATACACGGTTGACTCGGGTTCGGGAACCGAAGATCGGAAGAGCGTCGTGTAGGGAAAGAGTGTAGGATAGGGTGTAG
>CAZBFW010000530.1:0-2344 GCA_964491135.1 uncultured Phycisphaeraceae bacterium
GTCGCGACAACACCAAGGGCTCATCGAACTACCTGTACGCGGATGGACACGTGACAAGCATCACCGCCGAAACGCTCAAGGCCCTGGCGGATGATCGGGTCAACTTCGCCAAGCCGCGCCAGTGACGTGCGGGCAGAGCGGGAGGGCGCCCGACCTTGGAAACGGTCGAGCGGCGGTGGAACGCGAACATTGCCGCGTATGCGGAAGGAGCAAACCATGACAGGAATTGCCAAGGGGACGTTCATTGTGTTTTTCGGGGTGGGAATGCTGGCCGGATCGGCTACGGCGGCCGTTCTGCAGAGCGGACACGCGGACCTCGGCCTGGGGTACGAGGAGGGCTGGCACCTGCACATTCACGTGGAACACGGAATGGTCGACGGGCTTGAGATCCTCGACCACGAGTACGAGCCGGACGCCCTGACCGTCCTCGTCCCCAACAGGATGACCGGGGGTCGACCGGCCGGTGCGGCCTGGGACCCGATCGGCAACGCGGCCGGCGCGAACACGTGGCTGCTGCCCGCCGTGGGACAGGTCGGCGTGCCGTTTCTGGGCATCGGGGCCGAGGAAATCGCTCCGGGCGACTTCGTGAACGATGCGCTGACGCTGACGCTCGCGCAGGTTGTCTCGCCCAGCGGCAACGGCCATTTCGCCTTGTACACCACCGACGGTTTCGGACAACCCCAGTTCGGCATGTCCAGTTACGACGGGGGCATTACGGCGGCGGACGCCATCACCGTGCCGGCCGGCGGGCACATGCACTTCAACTACAGTTTCACGGAGCTTGGCCTCTGGGCGGTCACCTTCGAGGCGTCGGGCACACACTGGGTCGACGGGCCCACCGCCGGCAGCGGAACGTACTACTTCCACGTCGTTCCGGAACCGGCCGCGCTCGCGATGCTGGGTCTGGGCATCGTACTGGCGGGACGCCGGGGCAAAGGATGCTGACACTATGCCGTCCGCTGCGCTTTCGGGCCGCGCCTGGAGGCGCAGCGGAACGGCCGTTTTTTGAGGGGGTAGTCAACCATGAGAAGCAGACGAATCATCGTACTGCCGTTCATCGCCGGAACGCCGGCTCTTCTCGCCGCGATCGCGGCCGCGGGGCCCACGCTTGTTCCGAGCGAGGTCACCACGTTCTACGTCGGTGTCGAGACGGTCATCCCGGACCCCGACCACCCGGATACGATTGATAACTGTCATACCGATCTGGACGTGCCGTTCCTTTCGTGCGACTGGCTGCCGGAGGTCTCTCCGAACGACGTGCCCGGCGGTGGGGATCGCCAGGTCCATCCGGACGATGCCCTGTTGTATGTGAACTCCGCGGCGAGGATTACGCTGGGGTCGATCCCGCCGGGGTTCGAGTTCATCGGCATCACGCCCGGCGTGCCGTTCTGGGTGCTGCCGCAGAACTACGCCGCGGGCGTGCTGTGGCTGGGACTCTCGTCGGAAACCATGTCACCCGCCGACCGGGCCGGCCTGAGCGAGTGGAACCCGGGCGACCCTCGCGGCGGCGCGAACATGGCCGCGAAGTGGGTCCGCATTCAGCTCGTTGACGTGCGCGGGCCGGAGGGCGGCGATTTCTCTCTCTGGCAGACGACCGGCATGGGCCAGGCGGATGCGTTCATGTCCACCTATGACGGCGGAATTACGGAAGTGGACGTCTACCACATCCTGGCAGGCTCCCACAATCACGTGAACTTCGGTTTCACCCAGCCGGGGTTGTACGAGGTGGACTTTCGCGTATCGACGTACCTGGTCTACGACCGCGGCGACACCGATTGCGACGCGGACGTGGACCTGGACGATTTCGTCCGGTTGCCGGAGTGCGTCGGCGGCCCCGGGGAGGCCCCCGCGCCTGTTGCTCCCGTCACGGCGCGGAACTGCCTGAACTGGTTCGATTTCGATCAGGATGAGGACGTCGACTTGACGGACTACGCGGCGTTCCAGGCGGCGCTCGTTTCGTAGCAGAACCGATCGCCGGTGCGGCGCAAAGGCTTATCCGCCCTTGGAGCTCGGCAGACAAGGGGGTGGCGTGACCGTCGCCGACCACGCCACCGCCCGTCCGCTTGTGATGCTACAGGCAGCGCATGAACGCCACCAAATCCTTCTTCTCCTCGTCGGTCAGCTTGACGCCGGTCACGAGGTTGAAGAACTCCACCGTGTCCTCCAACGTCATCAGCCGCCGGTCGTGCAGGTACGGGGGGGAATCCTTGATGCCCCGCAACGGGAACGTTTTGATCGGGCCGTCGGCGGATGCCATGCGGCCGTTGATCATGTGCGGCTTGAAGAAGCGCTCGGCCTTCATGTCGTGCATCAGGTTGTCGGTGTAGTACGGGGCGGGGTGGCA
>CAZBFW010000530.1:2444-3637 GCA_964491135.1 uncultured Phycisphaeraceae bacterium
ACGCCGCGGTGCGGCCGCTCCGAGCGGCGATCTTCCGTCTGGTTGAACTGCTGCTGCGGGAACGGCGTGACCAGCAGGCGCAGCCCCTCCATCTGCTTGGGGTTCAGAATACCGTTGAACAGCTCGTAGTAGTTGTCGATCGTGACCACCTTGCCCTTCGACACGTCGCCCAGGTCCAGCCGCGTGTTCAGATACATCGGCGGCGGATACTCCGGCAGGAAGTGCGTCGGCAGGTCGTAATCCATGTCGAACCGCGTCAGGTCGATGTCCGTCTGCTTCTTGATCTCGTCGATGTGGTGCTTCGGGAACACCATGCCGCCTTCCGCGTGGTTCGGATGCGGCAGGGGCAAAAAGCCCTGGGGCCACAGGCCCTGGTCTTTGATCTGTGCCGGCGTCATCTCGGCCAGCTTCTCCCACGTCACGCCGTCCGGCAGCTTCACCCGGACGCCCGCCTGCACGGCCTTGCCGCCGGACATGGTGACGCCGTCGGCCGGCCGGTCGGCAAGGTCGTACCGTAGCTGCAGCAGATCCATCTGCTTTTTCATGACCTCCGGCTTGGCGGCCTTCATGCGAGCCACGGTCTGGTCAAAATCCTCGGTGATGACGACCGGCGAGTAACTGGACGGCCCTCCGGCCCAGAGCTGGGCCGCCGGCAGTGCCACGACGAGGGCAACCAGCCCCCCCGTGGCAAGCAGCGCCCAGCGGCTCGCACGCCACTTTGGTCTGAATCCTCTCATCATGGTTTCCTCCTTTGTCTCGTGGACTTCACATTCCTGCTGTATCCGGCGATTCACTTTCCATTTCTTGCGCCCGGACCGGGGCGAATCCTCACACGTGCTCGATGTCCGTGTGAGACGAAATCTCCGTGTTGACCGTGCACAGGTCGCCTGCGTCCAGGCCGTGCACGTCTTTGCGCCCGGTGAGCCGGGCAAACGCCTTCAATTCCTCGTTGCAGACGTGGAGGTAGTTCGCCAGTCGCTCGGCGGACTGGTCCACGTCGAGCCGTTCCCGCAGGGCCGGATCCTGCGTGGCAATGCCCACCGGGCAGTTGCCGGTGTGACAAACCCGGTACTGCTGGCACCCGCACGCCATCATGGCCGCCGTGCCGATGGCCACCGCGTCGGCGCCCAGGGCCAGGGCCTTGGCAAAGTCGGCCGACACCCGCAGGCCGCCCGTGATCACCAGCGACACGT
>CAZBFW010000531.1:0-3165 GCA_964491135.1 uncultured Phycisphaeraceae bacterium
ACCAGGCCCACTGGAAGTTGAAGCCGCCGATGCGGCCGTCCACGTCGAGAATTTCGCCGACGAGGTACAGGCCGGGGCAGGGGCGGGAGGCGAGCGCGGCCGGGTCGATTTCGTCGAGCGGAACGCCGCCGGCGGTGACCTCGGCGTGGTCGTATCCGCGGCCGGCGACGACGGGCAGCGGCCAGTCGTGCAGTGCACGCGTCAGGCGCCGTCGGTCCGGCTTGGTCAGGTGGGCCATGGGGATCTGGCCGTCGAGCTGGATGTGAGCGAGGATGGCGTCCGCCAGCCGGGCGGGGATCAACGACGCCAGCGCGTTGCGCAGAAACGTCCGCGGCTGGCTCTCGGTCAGGGCGAGGAGGGCGCGCTCCACCGAGGCAAAGTCGTGGCCGGGAAGCAGGTTGGCGGTGAGCGTGGTCCGGCGATTCTCCAGCGCAGCGCGGTGCCAGTGTCGTGACACGTCCAGCACCACCGGGCCGCTGACGCCGAAATGCGTCCAGAGCAGGGCCCCGGCGTGGCGGAGCGGCTTTGACCCCTCCGCGGCGACGGCCAGCTCCACGTCATGGGCGATGCCGGCCAGCGGGGCGTGGAAATCACCCTCGAGCACCAGCGGATCCAGCGCGGGCGTGGTGGTCACGATCGAGTGGCCCAGAGAGCGGGCGAGCGTATATCCGCTTCCGTCGCTGCCGGTCTGAGGCAGGGACAGGCCGCCGGTGGCGAGAACGACGCGCGGCGCGGTCCAGAAGGCGTCTTCCACGCGAAGGCAGAAGCCCGCCTCGTCGCGGACCATGTCGGTCACGCGGGCGGGGTGCACGATGCGGACGCCGCGAGCGCGAGCCTCGGCCAGGAGGGCGTCCAGCACCGTGTGGGCGTCGTTGGAGTCGGGAAAGAGCTTGCCGTCCTCCTCCTCGTGCAGCGTCACGCCGATCTCGCGGAAGAACGCCACGGTCTGGTCGACGGGGAAGGCGTCCAGCACGCGGCGGATGATGTTCGGACTGCCGCCGCAAAAGTCGGCGGGCGTGACGCGGACGTTGGTGACGTTGCAGCGGCCGCCGCCCGAGGCCAGGATCTTTGCCCCGAGCCTGCGGGCGCCGTCCAACAGGACGACGGCCGCCTCGGGCCGGCGCCGCGCGGCAAAGATGGCGGTGGTCAGGCCCGCCGCCCCGGCGCCGACGATGATCACGTGGGCGTGCGTCGTGTTGGAGCCGGTTGAGGGCACGGTCGTATTCCGTCGGGCTGTCTATTCCTTGGGTTCCACGATTCGGAAGTTGCGCCAGGCGATGGGGGTCGGCCCGGAGTACAGCTTGGCCTGATAGTCCCCATAGCCGTTCTTGTCAAGAAGGTCTTTCACGGAGAATCGGTAGCTCTCCCGGTCGTGCTCCTTGCTCCAGGTGAAGTCCGTCTCGGCCAGCACCTCACGGCCCTCCTTCGGCACGATGGTGATGCGAAAGTTGTTGCGGTCGGCCTCGGCGGGCAGGCGGACCACCACGTGCACCGTGTCCATGTCCGGCGTGAACTTGTCCCGCCAGTCCCATTCCTGGTCGTAGAAGTCGCAGGCGATTCTCACCGCGTCTTTGGGAACCTTGATTTCCCTGCGGGTGACGGCCACGGACTCCACGACCTGTCGGACGAGTTGGGCCTCGGCGGCCTGCAGCAGTTGCTCGGCGCTGTGCTTCGGCGGGGTGCCTTCGTCCGAAAGGCTGATGGGCTGGCTGACCGCGGCGATCTGCCGGCCGGTAACCGCGTCGAGCACGACCACCTGGCAGTCGACGGTCACATCGTGGCGATACCATTCGTACGGGATGTGCTCCCAGCCGGTGATGACCTGGTTGCCGCGGACATCCCGGCCCCAGGTGGGAACCGGGATGGATCGGGTCTCGTGACGGGTGTTGGCGTCGCAGCGGTTCAGCACGCCGCAGACCAGGGCCTGCACGGCCTTCACCCGCCCGATGGTCCGGGCCAGGTCGGCGTCGATGATGCCGGCGGCGATGGCGTCGTGCTCGGCCAGGATGTCGCGCAGGTGGGAACGGGTGTAGACCTCGTACGTGGCGTTGTTGGTCAGCTCCGCGGAGATTCTGTCGCTGATCCGCTCGGCCGCACCGCGTGCCCGGGTCCGGTTGCCGAACGGAACGACGGCCAGGCGGGTCAGGTCGCCCTGATAGAAGTCGGGGATCTGGGTGATGACGATGCGGTCCTTCCGCCCGCCGCCTCCGCCTCCGCAGCCGGCCGGCAGCGCGGCCAAAAGGCATACGAACCAGACTCGTCCGTGTGTCACGATTCTTATCAACATGCTGGCTACCCCGCAGATGGCCGGTTCGCGCGCATACAGAGGAGGGATTGTCGCGATAATGGGCTGCAAGGCAAGCGCGAGGCCGGTGAGACGTTTGCGGCCGTGCGTGAGCAGGCCCTCATCGAGCGGGATCGCAGGTGGAAGGCCGCCCGGGAGCGGCGCCGGACCAAGCCGGCGGCGGCAAATGGGTGCCCCTTCTGTCTTCTGGTGGGCCGAGGCAAGGAGGCACGAAGAGATGAAGAGCGGGGATTGTCGATTCCGGTCGACCCATCACTCCCTTGATCCCTTCGTCCCTCCGTCCCTCCGCCCCTTCGTCCCTCCGTCCCTGCGTCCCTCCGTCCCTTCGTCCCTCCGTCCCTGCGTCCCTTCGTCCCTTCGTCCCTCCGTCCCTACGTCCCTCCGTCCCTTCGTCCCTCCGTCCCTACGTCCCTCCGTCCCTTCGTCCCTTCGTCCCTTCGTCCCTCCGTCCCTTCGTCCCTCCGTCCCTCCGTCTCTTTGTCTCTTCGTCCCTCCGTCTCTTCGTCTCTTCGTCCCTCCGTCTCTTCGTCTTCTTACCGCCTTCTTCTACTTAATATAGCTGTCAAATACGATCCTGGTCCATGTTTCCATTCCCTCATAGAATTCTGCCAGCCTGGATTTTTCAACCCATTCTGCCGTCATTTTATCCGTTTCATATACATGAATGTCCTTACTTGATACGCGGATATTGTACAAAAGTCCGAGATGTACCCTGCTAACCGGAATCGATTCATCATTAATAAAGCCGATAAACTCAATATCTTCTATAAAGCAACCATTTGACAGTCTGACCTCTTCAAAAAACTCTCTCTTCAATTCATCAACTAAATACTGTTCTTCTGGCTTTACAGAGGCGGCCG
>CAZBFW010000531.1:3175-3636 GCA_964491135.1 uncultured Phycisphaeraceae bacterium
CGGCCGGATTCATGTGGCCTCCCACACCCATGGAGAATAAATTCTGAAGCCTTTTTTCCGTCTGCCCGGAACTCCTCCTGAATAAATAAAAAGACTGGCTTCCCTGAATGCCACTGCGCTCCGGTTCTTTATGGGAAATTACAGCATAAGGAATAATCTGTTTGAAGGAGGGATCTTCTTCCAGTTCATTCCTTTTGCGAAACAGGCCTTTTTGAACAATTGTTTTCAATGCCTCGGTATGGCCATAAATAAGACCCTGCTCCTTATAGGTAATTAGCTTCCAGAGCTCGACTGCCGGTATGGCGAAAACTAACTCATTCAAAACAACCGTGGTAAATTCTTTGTCATTCTATTCTGAAGGAAATATAATCCGAGCAGTTGTTGTTCATACAGCCATACTTCTCCTTATAGGGGGATGAGGATCATAGTTCTCAACAACAAAATCATCAACAGTCAGCTTA
>CAZBFW010000532.1:0-3618 GCA_964491135.1 uncultured Phycisphaeraceae bacterium
TCCTCCGGCCAGCATTGGATGATCGGCAGGTCAAACAGGTTGGCGTCGTCCGTATGGACGACCTGCTGGCACAGGCCCGTGCGCCCGACCTTGGGAGCGTAGCCGGCCAGGCGGGCCAGGTCGGGCAGCTTGCGGATCTTGTCCATCAGCGTGGAGGGGACTTCCGGCTTGAGCAGCGCCTGGATGCGGTCGGCCAGAGCGTCGAAGCTCTCGCAACCCAGGGCCATTCGCATCCGCTCGTAGCTTCCGTAGAGGTTGATGGCCAGCGGGATATCGGACCCCTTGACGCGTTCGAACAGCAGGCCGCACCCACCCCGGCCACCGTGAACGGAGTCGGTCGCGGGCGGCGGCGCGTTGCTCGCCGCGGGCGATTTGCTGACCCGGTCGGCGATCTCGGTGATCTCCAGAACCGGGTCCACCTCCGCCCGGACGCGGCAGAGCTGCCCCTTGCGCTCCAACTCGGCCACGAATGATTGCAGGTCTGGATACGGCACGTGGTTCACCACCTCCGCAGGACCATCTCTTGTGGTGCAGGCGTCCTCGCCTGCACTTTCCCACCCGTGGAACGGCTCTCCGGCCAGGGAGGGCTTCCCCGCCAGGCTGCGGCCATCATAGTCGAGGGGCCCGGCGGGGCAAAAGACCGCGAAGCGGGACAGATTTTGGGGGTGGGATCGGGCGGGAGGGCCACATTTCGGCGGTAGATTCTGCTATCATGTAAGAAGGGCGAGGTGGCCCGCGTGTGTCCGCGAGGGGAGATAGTCTATTGAGCCTGCATCGACGAATTCGCCTAATCACGCTCGGCCTGTCCGCGGGTCAAGGGAGACCACCCTTCGGGAACACCCGCGCCAGGGCACTTCTGTTCGTGCTGGCCTTTGTCGGCGTTTGCGCACCGGCCCTGGCCGTCACGCTGTATACCGGCGATGGTCTCAGAGTGATTTTCTCGGATGCTGACGGCTCCGTGACGGGGGTCAGGGTCGACGGCGCCGACCTGCCGCTCGTTGCGGGCGAACCCGGCGGCTTGTCCATGCTCGTGAGCGCGCCAATCGCACCTTGCGCTCTGCAGCACGTCGACTTCGATGCGGGCGTGGGCCCGGTTACCTCGGCACGGAACCAGTACTGGGACGGGTACGGATCGTACATCACATGGCTGGCGGATGGGGGTCTCGAAGACAGCGGCCATCTGCTCTTGAGCGACGGGGTGACAACCGGGGCCGGCATGGCGATGGATTCGGCTGTCCCCGTAACGCCCGGAAGCCGGGTGCGGATTTCGTGGTACGCGCGCTCCGCCTCCGTGGAGACGACACACATTCTCTGCGTGCGAATCTATGACGCCCAGGGACAGGACATCACGTCCGGTGCGAATGCCCCGACCGGCTGGAGTTACACCGCGGCCTCATTGGCACACGGCGTGTGGGGTTTCGGCTGCAGTCAGCCGGATACGTGGGAGTACTTCGAGCGATTCTACCCGGTTTCGGCCAGTGCCGCGTACATTCGCGTCTCGCTGCGCCATTGGACCGGCGGCGATCATCTGCTGCATATCGACGATTTCAAGCTGGATGTGGTTGGCGGAATGCAGTGGAGTGGCCGGATTTCGATCCTTGGAGCAATCTCGCCAACCGCCGCCGGCTTCACGCAGAGCGTCGACGTGCCCGGGCGGGATCTGCACATCGATACGACCATCACGGCTGCAAGCGGGCATCTCAACCTGGATGTGAACTTGCAGGACACCGCCTCGCCCCTGGTGGGCCGCGGCGTTCAACTGTACTGGACGCTGCCGGTGAACGCGGAAGGCCAAAAGTGGTGGGACGACATCGACACCGCGCGGACGATTACGCCGGGCACGCTCTACCGGAACACCTTCAACCACACCAGCCACCCGGTTTCGTTCTATCCCTACGCTTCCATCACCGCGGCCAACTACGGTCTGTCATTGTCCGTGCCGCAGGATGTGCCGCAGACGCAGCGGTTTGAATACGCCACGGCCACCGGTTTCAGCTCGGTCTGGGACATCGGGCTCTCGCCGGTGACCGCGAAGATCGGCCCGGGGCATGCCTCGGTATCGGCATCGCTGGTCCGTCATGATCCGAACTGGGGCTTCCGGGCGGCGACGCAGCGGTATTACGAGCTGCACCCCGAGCACTTCGTGAAACGCACCACCCGCGAGGGGGCGTGGATGTGGCCGATTCATCCCAGCCAGATTGAAGACCCGCTGGACTTTGGTTTTGCGTTTCTCGAAACATACCCGATGAGCGAGGCGGAACTGAATCTGTGCGACGCTCTCGGAATCGGCGTATTCTACTACACGTCACCGTGGGATCCGTGGCAATCCTGGGGCGACGTGTCCGAGAAGCCGTCGTACGAGGAGCGCGTGGCCAGGCTGGAGGCCTGGGCGGCCGGTGAAGGCGAAGAGCTGGTGACGTGGCTTCCCGCCGGCGGCGTCGATGACTCGGGGCATCTGTTGCTGGGTGACGGCGCTCTGCTCGGCGCGGGTATGGCCCTTGCCGAACCTTTTGCCGTGGCCGGCGGCCGGCAGGTTGCCATCAGTTGGGATGCTCTCGTGGCGGATGCCGAAACGCTCCAGATCCTCTGCGTGCGCATTTTCAACGCAGCCGGGCAAGACATCACCTACGCCTCGGGCGCGCCGGCGGGCTGGGGCTGGTCGAGCGCCTCGGAGGCCCATTACGTTGCCGGCATCGCCGTCTCTGCGCCTGACGTCTGGGAGCATTTCTCCTATACGTACACGCTTCCGCTTGACGCCGCGGCCATGCGCATCTCATTGCGTCATTGGAATGGCGGCGATCACTGGGTTCATGTCGACAACCTGAAGATCGAAGCCCTGGCGCCGCCGATGACGTACATGGAGAAGGACTTCGACGTGGACGACGGCTCTTGTGTTTCAGCGCTGAATGCTGACTGGGACGATCCCACGCTGACGTGGTATCGCGTTCCGCGGCACGAGGCGGCCCAGGCCGTGATCAACTGCTCGCCCCTGGACGCCGAAGGACGTTACGTCATTGACAGCAGCAGCTACCTGTGGAACAGCTTCCGCGGTGACGACTGGAGGCAGGCCTGGCCGGTGATTTCCGACCCGGATCTGCCGGCCCTCAATACGTTCGATCTGTTTCGCGACCACTGGATTTACAATGGGCTCGACCGAAACGCCGGCGTCTACATCGACTCGGTCGTCACGACCTCGATCTCAGGGTGGGAAAACTTTCGGGCCGACCATCTGGCGGTAGCGGATTGGCCGTTGACGTTCTCGTGGAACAACGGTGCCCCTGCCCAGATCGGCCCGCAGGCGCACGCGGAGTTCTTCAAGACCATTTCAGCCGAGGTCCGAAGCCTCGGCAAGTGCATGATGTTGAACATCTTCCCTGAGGCCATGCGTTTTCACGGCCACAGCGCCGATATCCTCGGCTCGGAAGTGTGGGACCTCGTCGAGAGCGATGCCAACAGTCGTGTGCGGCGGACGTTGGCCCGGCACCGGGTCGTCTCCAATCTGCTCCAATGGGGTTGGGAATCGCCGTCGTACATCACGTACGAGCAGATGGAGGAGTTCATCCGGGGGCAGCTTTTCTGGGGCTTCTTCCCGGCCGTCAGTACCGGGGGAGGGATGGA
>CAZBFW010000533.1:0-3617 GCA_964491135.1 uncultured Phycisphaeraceae bacterium
CAAAGCTCTCCGTCCGCCGGATCGGCCCCGTCGGCGCCGTGCTGCTGATCTGGACCGCACTCACGCTGATCACAACGGTGGAGCGCTCGCTGAATCGCATTTTCGAGGCCCCCCGCGCCCGGCCGCTGGGCCGCCGCCTGCTGCTCTACTGGGCCCTGCTGACGCTGGTCCCTGTCGTGTCTGTGACCACCATGTATGCGGGTCGACAGGTAACCCTCGTGCTGGAGAAACAATCGGTACTTGCCTGGCTGTTGGCGGTGGCGGGCTGGACCGGTCCCATCCTGGCGGGCATTCTGGTGGTGGCCGCGGTTTACTCCCTGCTGCCGACGACGCACGTTCCGTATCGGGCGGCGCTGGCCGGCGCCGTGATTGCCGTTCCGTTCTGGCTGATCGCCAAGTGGGGTTTCGGCCTGTACCTCACTCGGTTCGTTCGCACCGGAAACCTGTACGGGGCGCTGGGATTGCTGCCGCTCTTTCTGATCTGGCTGAACCTGTCGTGGTGGATTTTCCTGTTCGGCGCGCAGCTCGCCCACACCGCCTCCAACCTCGGCGTCATGCGGACGATGGAAGACCGGCGGCGACGGCCCATCCGGCCGGCCGATTTGCTGGCCGCCGCCGTGGCCGTGGCCGGCCCGTACGAAAACGGCCGCGGTCCGGTGGACGTCGAAGCGGCGGCGGCCGCGCTGGGCCTCAGCAAGGAGCGTACGCAGCGGCTGCTCGATCGGCTGGTCGCCCGGGACGTGCTCTGCCGCGTGAAGTCCAAGGGCCGGGCCGACGCCTACAGCCCCGTGCGCCCGGCAGACCACACCACGCTCACGCAGGTGCTCGGCCTGGATGCGCGGGGAAACAACGAGCCCGCCGTCCCGCTCGACGCGGTGGCCACCCGCGCGTGGAACCAGGCCCGCAATGCGCTGGGCCAGGTGACCCTGGCGGACGCGGTGTCACGGCCGGAGACACCGAGACCCGACTCCGCAACATGATTGGCGAATCAACGCGCACTGCGGTCTCGCCCCCGACAGGGGGCGGTGGCCGCGATTCGCAACCCCTTGCGGGGTCGCAAGGTTGCGTCTCCGCCCCCGGCCGGGGGCGGCGGAGTGTTGCCGCGCGGAGTCAGACCTGACGTCTGCGATCCGAGACTCGTTCGGGGTCGCAAGATCGGTCCGCCGTGGCCGGCTCTACGCGTGTGACCCGCAACTACGCGGGTCATCCCTCAATCGCCAGCATCCCGGTGAATTCGCTGACGCGCTGCTGCAGTTCGGTTTCCGACAGCGCTTGCAGGCGCTTCACGGAGAAATCTTCAATGGTGAAGGATGCGGCCACCGTTCCGCGAATCAGCGCCCGACGCAGAGTGGGATAGTCAAACCGCCCCTGGGCCGCGAGGTAGCCGAGCATGCCGCCGGCGAAGCTGTCGCCCGCGCCGGTCGGGTCCACCACCCGCTCGGCGGGATAGGCCGGGATGGCCGTCACTCCGTCGGCAGTCACCAGCAGCGCCCCGTGCGCCCCTTTCTTGACCACCACGAAACGCGGCCCCATCGCCAGCACCGCCCGGCCGGCGGAAATGACGTTCGTCCGGCCGGTGAGCTGGACGGCCTCGCTGTCATTGATGACCACTCCGTGCACGGCCGCCAGCGTGCGGGCCAGCGCCTCCCGCTCGCTGTTGATCCACAGGTCCATGGTATCGCACACGACCAGCCTGGCCGCGGGCAACTGCTGCCGCATGCTCAATTGCAGGGCCGGATGCGTGTTGGCCAGGAAGACAACATCACTGTCCAGAAACGCGGGGGGAATGGCCGGCGGGGCCTCCGCGATGACGTTCAGGTCCGTGCGCAGCGACTCCCGCTCGTTCATATCGCCCAGGTACTTGCCCGTCCAGCGGAAGGTCTTGCTGCCCCTGCGCGTTTCCAGGCCCGCCGGGTCGATCCGTTTGGATGCCAGCACGTCGCGGAACGCCGGCGGGAAATCATCGCCCACCACCGCCACCAGCCGCACCGGGGTGAACTTTGCGGCCGCCAGCGAAAAATACACCGCCGAGCCGCCCAGCACGTCGTCCGCCCGTCCCGTCGGCGTGATCACCGTGTCGATGCCGACCGTCCCCGTCACCAGAAGCGACATCTCTTGTCACCCTCCTTTGCGTTCCAGACAGCGGCGCACGCGGGCCAGCGTGCGGGCCCGCCCCGCCAGTTCCAGCGTCTCGAAAATGGCCGGACTGACCGTCCCGCCCGTCAGGGCCACCCGCAGCGGCTGCGCCACGTCGCCCAGCTTCGCTCCCTGCTCTTCACAGAACCGCGTCACCCGGGCCTCCAGCTCCGGGGCCGACCATGGGTCCGTCGACTCCAGCAGGGGCAGCACGGCCGCCAGCGTGGCGTACCCCTTGCCTTCGCTCTTTTCGAGCACCTTTCGGACCGCCCCCGCGTCATACGCCAGCCGATCGTCGGCCACAAACAACGCGCCGGCCTTGGACTTCACGTCGCCAAACGTCCGGAATCCGCGGCACAACTCCAGCACACGCCCCGCCGTCGAGTTGTCCAGGTCCGCCATCGCCGACCCGCTGACCTGCGCCCAATCGCGAAACGCCTCCAGAAGCCGCTCGGCCGACGCTGCCGCCGCCCACTGCGTGTTCAGCGCGAGCAGCTTCTCCCGGTCGAACTTCGCGTTGGACTTGATGATCCGCTCGATGGAAAACGCGGCCACGGCCTCTTCGCGTGTCATCTGCTCGCGATCGTCACCCGGCGACCAGCCCAGCAGGTTCAGGAAGTTGCTCAGCCCCTCCGGCAGGTAGCCCGACGCCCGGAAGTCATGCACGTCGATCTCGGGCAGCACCACGCCGGCCGCATCGGCCAGCCGCCGCAGCGCATCCATCTCCAGCACCTGGAATTCCGGCTTGCGGCCGGCCTTCTTGTCGCCGAACCATCGGTCGGCCGTCTCCGCGTCCACACCGGCGTGTTGCGCGATCGAGGCCGCCGTCCAGCCGGCGTTGCGCATCTTCAGCGTGACGGCCTCGTGCACGGCCGTGTGCTTGTCGCGCTTGCCCATTTTGCTGCCGGACATGTTGAAGATCAGCGGGAGGTGTGCGTATTCCGGCGTGCGGAACCCCAGGGCCCGCTGCAGGCCCACGTGCTTAGGCGTGTTGGAGAGGTGGTCCTGCCCGCGGCAGACCAGCGTGATGCCCATCCGCTCGTCATCGACGACGCAGGCCAGGTGGTACGTCGGCCAGCCGTCGCTCTTGAGAATGACGAAGTCCTCGAGTTCCTCCTGCGGCACGCGTACTTCGCCGCGGATGTGATCCTGGACCACGATGTCTCCCGGCGGCATGGCAAACCGCACGACCACCGCCCGCCCTTCCTGCTGCGCCGCCAGGCCTTGGGCGATCGACGGCAGCGGGTCGGGCCGGCGATACTTGGCCGGTCCCTGCCCTCTGCGAGCCTCCGCCCGCATGGCCTCCAGTTCCTGGGTCGTGTCCCAGGCGTAATAGGCCTTTCCCTCTTCGAGCAGCCGTTGCACGTGGCGGCGGTACAGGTCCAGCCGCCGGCTTTGGAAGTACGGCCCGCAGTCGCCGCCCACCTCCGGCCCTTCGTCCCATTGCAGGCCGAGCCATCGCAGGTCGTCGAGGATCTTCT
>CAZBFW010000534.1:0-3613 GCA_964491135.1 uncultured Phycisphaeraceae bacterium
CGCCGGAGGCGGACCCGACGCCGCCCCCGTCGATCCAGGGACCGGTGTTCAGCACCCAGACCCAGGTGAAGGTGAACTGCCTGCAAGGCGCGATTCCGGCGCAGAATGCGACGCTGGCGGAACTGTATCTCAACGGTGGTTCGCTGGGCACCGCTGCTCCGGACGGCCTGTTCGTGGCGACGTTCAGCGGGCTGACGCTGCAGGCGGGCGACGTGCTGACGGCCCGTCAGCAGGCGAACGGCCTGTGGAGCGAGCTGTCTTCGGCGGTGATGGTGTATGGGCCGGGCACGGCCCTGGCGGAGGACTTCGACGGATACGTGGATCAGGCGGACCTGGAGACCGTCTGGCAGCAGACCAACGCGGCCGACGAGCGACGGTTCATGCTCAGCAGCGGCGGGGCCAGCAGTTGCGAGAACTTCGTGATGTCGAACTATCCGACGGCTCCCTCGGTGTCGAAGCTGTATTACAGCCTGGGAACGGTGAACGGCACGGATGCCGAGCCGCTGCTGGTGACGTATCGTTACAAGCACGACGTGAACAACAGCAATGCGCGGGCCCGCTTTGAGCTGGCTCCCGCGCTGGCCAAGACGCCCGGGGCGGTGGGCTTCGCGTTCACAAACGGCGTGGGTGGAGTGCATGCCACGCAGTACACCACCATGACCAACTCGCCGGCCCCGATCCTGGAAGGTTATACCAGCGACTACTTCGGCTACGACTACGCGGCTACCGGCGTGGACCGGGTCCCCGGCGTCTGGCACAAGATGCAGATCGAGGTGAAGACGAACGTCGTCAACTTCTACATCGACGATCAGCTGGTCAACGTGCCCCACGACGCCAACGGCCCGATCCTGGGGACGAACGGCCTGCCGCTGTGGGAGGACGGCGTCGAGCGAATCAACCCGGAGGCTCCGTTCCAGTACGTCATTCTGGGGACTGGATACTCCAACAACGGCCCGGCTGAAATGTACGACGACATTTCGGTGACGCTGGGCGATACCCCGGTCCCGTTCGGACCCCCGAATCCCGTCGACGCTCCGATCCTGGGCACGCTGGTCCCCACCCAGACGCTTGTGGTGCTGACCAACGTGGACAACGCGGCCAGCCTGGTCACGGTGTTCGCCGATGACATGGGCGGTGTTATCGGTTCGGCCACGGGTCCGTTCACGGACAACACGGCCTCCGTGACCGTGACGGCCCTGCTGGAGGACGACAGCATCAGGGCCACGCAGACGGTCGGAGGTATCGAAAGCTGCCTGTCCCTTCCGGTGACAGTGGCCGTGCCGGCACCGATGCTGCAGGTCCCGCTGGACGTCGGGCAGACCAGCGTGACGGTGGACGACGTGCATCCGCTGGCC
This sequence comes from uncultured Phycisphaeraceae bacterium, assembly GCA_964491135.1. GTDB lineage: Bacteria > Planctomycetota > Phycisphaerae > UBA1845 > UBA1845 > JAFGJQ01. The sequence goes on from CAZBFW010000534.1 coordinate 1,356, forward strand.
TCGACGGTGACGGTGTACGTGAACGCCGGCTCTTACAGCGCATCGACGGGCGGTGCGATGTCCGTTCCGGTGGCCGTCCCGGCTCTGATGGCGGGCGACGTGGTCCAGGCAACTCAGACGATCGGTGGCGTTGAGGGGCCGTTCTCCCTCTCCTTCATTGTGGCCAACTACCTGGTCGTCAACGAGTTCATGTATGATGACGACCAGGCCCCCGACATCCTGCAGTTCGTCGAGCTCTACAACGCGGGCCCGAGCCCGATGGACATCAGCGGATACAAGATCGAAACCGGCGATAGCGTAGCGCGGTACACCGTGACGATCCCGGCGGGCACCACCATCGCCTCGGGCGGGTTCTGGACCGTGGGCCAGTCGGCCGTGGCTTCGCTGCCGGGTGCCGTTGTCGACCTGATCGACAACAGCCTGAACCTTGGTGGTGCCGGCTTCGCAACGGCCGACGGCAAGATCTACGTGGCCGTGCGAACTGCGGGCAACACGTTGCTCGACGCCGCCGCGGTGGAGACCAACAAGGCGACTCCCGTGTTCCCGGCCGATGTTCTGCTGCAGATCGGGCCGGGCATCTGGGGTAACACAGTCATGGATGACGCGGCCCTCGCCACGGACGGGCGGTTCATCGACGGTGGAGACACCGACAACAACGGCCGCGACTTCGGCATTCTGCCGGCCACCCCGGGCTACAGCAACGCCATGCCGGACCGCATGCCGTACTTCGAGAACTTCAACAGCCTGGCCTCCGGCACCAACGTGCCAAGCTGGTACTGGACGTATGTCCCCGCACGGGCGTACAACCCCGCGGTGGCCGACGCCGTGAACCCGGCTGCCATTCCGGCGTCGCCGGACGGCGGCAACGTGATGATCGCCTGGGACGAGAGCGGCGGCGGAAATGCCGACTTCATGTCGCAGCAGGCCAAGGAGGATTTCTCGCTCGAGACGTACATCTACATCCCGCCGGTCCTCACGCCGAACGGGTACGAAGAGACCAAGATCGGCATCCGCGGAACAACGGATGGCCTCCACAACTTCGACTACTACAACGGCTCCACGGGGCTGGCCTGGCTCTGGCAGCGGACGACGACCAACCAGAGAATCTGGCTGATCGACGAGAACGACGGGAACGACGGAACGCCGAGCACGCCGATCAGCGCGACCGTCCTGGGCTCGGTCGTCATCGGGACGGATGCCTCCCTTACCGGATGGCAGCGACTCCTTCTGGAGACCCAGGGCAACAAGGTCCGCGGCATTTTCGGCGGAACCTACGGTTCGCGTACGGACGGCATCCAGTTCGTGGCTACACATGAATCGCCCGGCCCGGGCGGCGTGTGGGTCACCTATCGCGAGAGCATGACGGGCACCGGAATCCCCGACAACCGTCCACCCACGCTGGATGCCTTCTCGCTGAAGGCTCCACCGGCCATGGGTGACATCGACGGAGACGGAGACGTGGATCTCGCGGACTACACGCGGTTCGCGGCCTGTCTGAACGGACCGGACGTCACGACCCCGCCGACCGGGTGCAGCGTGCTGGAGTTTGACGCCGCTGACATCGACCTGGACAGCGACGTGGACCTGGCGGACTTTGCCGATTTCCAGGTCGCTTATTGAGATCCGGGCTTGCCGCTGTCGGCTGACGTCGGCGGTAAGGCCCCCAACGAGAGTCTCGTAAGACCCCCAGCGGCTCGCCCGCTTCGCAAGAGGCGGGCGAGCCTTCTTCCTGTGCAGATCGCGCGGGGTGCCCTGTCCCGGCGAAGCCCGACGAGGCAGGCTGGGCGGGGTCCCATAACCTCTTTGGCCACAAGACCCTGGAAGGCGCCGCATGCACACTACGGGTCGACCGCGGGTGAATTTTCGAAGTATCGCATTCACGAAACGGGGCCGGATGCGGTATCATGGATGGGATTGGTTGAAGGGGAGTAGAGGCGGAACGCATTCCCCGCGGAGGGTGTGCCGGTTTTGCGGTCGTCCGGCCGCGAACGGAGCCGCCGCGTAGTTGTGCGCAGAACCTCCCCTTCTCCCGTGATGCCCGAGTCCGATTCGCCTCAGCGGCAACGCAAGCCGCAGTGCAGGTACTGTCGGTTGTCCGTCAACGTGAGGAGCGCTGTAGCCAACGCGTCGACACTGGCCAGGTCCGCCGACAGACGTTGGCCCCAACAACCGTGGTTTGGAGGAGTGATTGAAATGGCACAACGGAAACGAATGGTGATGACAGGGGTGTTGGTCCTGTGCGCATGGCCCATGGTGGC
>CAZBFW010000535.1:0-3596 GCA_964491135.1 uncultured Phycisphaeraceae bacterium
CCCCGGCCGCTGTCTCGACCGTCGAGCTGCCGGTCGGACGGCTCAATCCGACGTTTGAAATCGAAACGGGCTGAATCGGTTCCACGCCTCTCCTCCCTCCCAAACGGGGTAACTCCAGACACAACGCTGACCAGCCAGCAATGCAAACGACCACGCGGCGCGGAAGGATCGGAGGTAAAGATCGCTTACCATATTGGGCGCAGGGGGTTACGATTTGGGTTCGGTTTGTAGGGATCGGGAGGATTGGGAGGGCTTGGCCTCGGCCTGTTCGATACTATCGGGCGGAGACGCTGATACCCACTATAACCCATTGCTAAAAATAACTTTAGTGCGCATTCCCGGTTGATGTTTTAGGGTTTTGGCGCAAGACTTGGGGGTTGGCGTGGAGGGGGCGGGTTGGCGTGTGGCGGTTGGCGTATGCAGTGGAGAGTGGAGCGTTCGGATCGAAATGGCGATAATTCGTCATGGGGGGGGCGAATCGCGGCAGCGGGAGTCCGGCTGGCCGTTGTGGCGGACGCGAAGGGGACTGGTGAATGTCTGGCTCTCGGCAGATTGCCTACTCAGAAACACTGACGGCTCCGGCCAAGGTGAATCTCTGTCTACGCGTGCATGGCCGTCGGGATGACGGGTTTCACGAGCTGACATCGTTGGTCGTGGCGATCGACCTGTGCGATACGTTGCGGCTGGCACCGGGTTCGCCGGGGAAGATCCGGCTGGAATGCGATCCGCCGGGCCTGCCTGTCGGTGATGACAACCTTGTGGTGCGTGCGGCTCGGCTGCTGGCGCGTCGGCTGGGTGTAGAGGCGGGCGCGCAGATACGCCTGGAGAAGACGATTCCCGTGGCGGCGGGTCTGGGCGGCGGCAGCAGTGATGCGGCGGCTGCCTTGAAGGGGCTTCGGAGTCTCTGGCGGGAGGATGTGGGTGACGCGGCGCTGGCCGAGATGGGCGCCGAGATCGGGTCGGATGTTCCGCTGTTTTTCCATCTGCCGGCCGCGGTCATTCGGGGGCGGGGTGAGCGAGTGGAACGTGTTTCGCTGGGCTGGTCGGGGTGGGTGGGTCTGGTGTTCAGCGGGGAGGTCGTGTCCACACCGGCCGTGTATGCGGCGCTGGAGTGTCCGCCTGGTGTGCGGGCGGAGGAGGATGGGGCCATTCAGGCGATCGCGCGCTGCACGACGGCGGAAGCGATCGGCCCGCATCTGGTGAACGACCTGGAACGCGGCGTCTTCCGCGTGTGTCCTGCGATGGAGCGGCTTCTGGGCCGCGTGCAGGACACAGGCGGTCGGCCTGCGCGGATCAGCGGAGCCGGCTCCGTGGTTTACGCGCTTTTTGACGAGCCGGGGGAGGCGACGGGCTGGGTAGAAACGATGCGGGAACGGGAACTGGGTACGGGGGCAACGGCAGTCCGAGCGCCGGTGCCTCAGGCGTAGATTTTCTGCAGAGGGACACATGCAAATCTCCGAGGTACAGATCCGGCTCAACGACCGTACCGGGGATCGGCTGCGGGCATACTGCAGCATCACCCTGGACAACGAGTTCGTCATCCGGGACTTGAGAGTCATCGACGGCCCACACGGTCCGTTCGTCGCGATGCCGTCGCGAAGGCTGGTTGCGAGCTGTGTGCGGTGCGGCCAGAAGAACCACCTGCGGGCCCGGTTCTGCAATGAGTGCGGCACGTCGCTGCGCGAGCGGCCCGTGCGGACGGACGCCAGCGGCCGGGAGAAGCTGTATGCGGATGTCGCCCATCCTACGCACACGGCCTGCCGCAAGAGGATTGAGCAGTCCATCCTCCGGGCGTACGAGGAGGAGCTGCGCCTGGCGGCGAAGCCGGGTTACGTGCCGCGATGCATGGGGGACGACGAGTCGGACGCGGACGCAAGGGCGTCTGCGAAACCCGTCGTGTCGGCGGATTCGCGATCTGCGGGCGTGACGTCGTCTGCCGGTCTGAGTCCCGCCCGGGTGCCCAGGCGAACGTGCTGACGGTCCCGCAATCTGCCGGTGGCGCGCTGGGGTGCGATCGGGGTCGTTTGACAGCCTCCGCCCGCCGAGCCTAGCATGGGCGTCCATGTCCGGCGGAAGCGGAACTTGAACATGACGCACGACCTTACGGCCCTGGTCCAGGCATTTCCAGGACACCGCGTGTCGCTCATCGGCGACCTGATCCTCGACCAATACGTGTACGGCGATGCGGAGCGCATCAGCCCGGAGGCCCCGGTGCCGGTGCTGCGGGCGGTGGAGCGGAGCGACGCGGCCGGCGGCAGCGCGAACGTGGCCGCCTGCCTGCGGGCGCTGGGTCTGGACGTGATCTGCTGCGGCGTCATCGGCTCCGACGCGGCCGGGGCGAGGCTGAACAGCCTGCTGCGGAACCTGGGTGTGCGGGACGACGGGATCATTGCGGTGTCCGATCGGCCGACCACGACCAAGACGCGGCTCGTGGGCCTGGCGCAGCATCGGCACCGGCAGCAGTTGATGCGGCTGGACGAGGAGTCGCGCGAAGCCCTTTGCCCGGCGGACGCGGCCCGGCTCTGTGAGTCGGCGGTGCGGGCGGTGGACGCGGCGGACGTGGTCTGCATTGAAGACTATCGCAAGGGCATTATCACCGGTGAGCTCATTGCCTCCGTGGTGGAGGCGGCGAAGCGGCGGGCGGTGCCCGTGCTGCTCGATCCGGCCTTGATCCCGGACTACGGCGATTATCGCGGGGTCAGCGTTCTGACGCCGAACCGCAACGAGTTGTCGGCGGCCGTCGGGCGGCGCTGCGAGACCGTGGAGCAGGCGACGGAGGCGGCGCGCGAGCTGTGCCGCCGGTTGGACTGCAATGCCATTGTCGTGACACTGGATCGGGACGGGGCGGTACTGGTTCCCCGCGAGGGCGCCGCGGAGCACATCGCGACGCGCCCGCGCAGCGTGTACGACAACACCGGCGCCGGCGATGCCGTGCTGGCCATGCTGGCCGCGGCGGTGGCCGCGGGCGGCGAACTGCGGCAGGCGGTAAAGCTGGCCAACATCGCGGGCGGCCTGGAGGTGGAGAAGTTCGGCTGCGTGCCCATCCGTCGCGAGGAGGTTCTGGCCGAACTGCGGTTGGAGGAGACGCGCCGCAACGGCAAGCTCCGCGGCGTGGAAGAGCTGACCGCGGAACTGGAGCTGCGCCGCAGCCGGGGCGAGACCGTGGTGTTCACGAACGGCTGTTACGACCTTATGCACGCCGGGCACGTGGACTTTCTGATGCGGGCGCGCGAGTTGGGCTCGCTGCTGGTGGTGGGGCTCAACAGTGACGCGTCCGTTCGGGCGTTGAACAAGGCGGCGGGCCGGCCCATCTGCAACGAGGCGGACCGGGCCCGCGTGGTCGGGGCGCTGGAGTGCGTGGACTACGTCGTGCTGTTCGATCAGCCGGACCCGGACTGGATCGTCCGGCAGGTCAAGCCGGACGTACTGGTCAAGGGCGAGGACTGGGCGCAGAAGGGTGTGGTCGGCCGCGAGTTCGTGGAGGCTCGCGGCGGCAAGGTGGTGTTGCTGCCCCTGGTCCCCGGGCAAAGCACGACGGCGATCGTTGAGCGCATCATGGGCGCAACCCGCCGGGAGTCGGAGGGCCGGGTCTGACT
>CAZBFW010000536.1:0-3589 GCA_964491135.1 uncultured Phycisphaeraceae bacterium
GCGGATTCGGTTCTTTCGCTGGCATCGTAACCGCGCCGCATCTCTGGGTGCATTGCGGACGTGCCGGTTCCCCCGGCGGTAGGGGGAACGGCGCTTGCCGCCTGATGTTGCAGGGCTCGCCGAACGAGGACAGGATCAGGATGATCGAGGAGCATTATGGCACGCCGGACGGGCCGGTCCACGGTCCGCTTGTGTCCCGGGAGAGTTCATCGCGCCCGGGGGGCATGTTGACGCCGCATGCGGGCGGCGACCCCCTGTTCGGCGATGCGGCCGACCCGGGTTCCTCCGCTTCGGCGGGTATTCCCTTTCAGTACCGGCTGCTTCTGCGCCACAAGTGGCTTGCCTTGGTGGTGTTTGGGCTGGTTGCCGGATTGGCCGTCCCGTTGGTGTGGACGATGGTGACGCCCCAATACCAGGCGGGTGCGTCCGTTCGGGTACGTCCGGTTCTGCCTCGAATCGTGTTCAACAACGATGACGGCGTGGCACCGATGTTCCGGGTGTACCTGAACACGCAGGTGTCCATCGTTCGCAGTCCGCAGGTGCTGGAGCGTGTGCTGGACCGGCAGGATGTGATCGACTCCGCGTGGTTCCATGACGCGTCGAAGTCGCTTCGGGTTCGGATGGGGGGGGTCCCGCCGAGCCGGCTGGAGCGGCTGCGGGATGCCGTGGAGACGATCCCGCGCCCGAACACAGAGCTGGTTGACGTGCTGGTTTCCGCATCTGACGCCAAGAGCGCACAGATCATCGCGAACGCCGTCGTGAGCGAGTATCTCCAGTACACGAAGGAGCAGGCGGCGGAGCACGAAGAGCTCGTGTTCAATACGTTGCGCCGGGAGCGGGACTCGCTGGAGAAGGCCATTGACGGGCTTGTGGAAGTGAAGGGGAATCTGTCCAAGCAGATGGGGACGGGTGACCCGGACATCGTTCGGGCCCAGACGGCGGAACGGCTCAACGGGCTGGAAGCGAAGCGAGAAGAGCTCCAGCGAGCGTTTCACATGGCCCAGGAGGACCTGGCGGGTCGTCGTGTGGAGAGCGTTGCGGCGGGCGACACCGAGCCGGATTCGATGTCGGGCTCTCGGTACGCCGAGGACGGTGAGTGGCGGGGTCTGAACGCGCGGCTGCGCACGGCGGAACACCAGTTGAGCATGGCTCGTGACCGGTTCGGGGAGTCGCATCCACGGATCCGGCAGTTGCTGGCGGAAGTGGATCATGCCCGCGACATGCTCAGCGAGCGCGAGGGGCAGCTTGATGAGTCGTGGCTGCGTGGGCCGGGTGACAGGGCGATTTCCGGCGATGCGTTTCTGGCGATGGATGCTGCCAGCCTGGAACGGCTGATCGCCCGCCAGTCGCGAGAGCTCGAACTGCTGGACGAGCAGATCCGAGCCCTGCGTACGCAGCAGGAGCGGCAGGGTGAGTTGGCCAAGGAGATCGCCAAGTATGACCAGCAAGTTGCGTACAAGCACGAGTTGTACGATCTGGTGCACAAGCGCCTGGAATCCCTGCAGATGGAGGAGAAGGCACCGGGACGGATCACGGTCGCCTCGCTTGCCATCGAGCCCACCGAGCCGAATTCAGATCGCCGCCCGCTCTTGACGATCATGGCTTTGGGCGCGGCGGCGCTGGCGGGGGTCGGGCTGGCTTTTGTGCGAGTCAGCCTGGATACCCGCATTCGCGAGGTGGGCGACGTGCGCCAGGCGGCCCGCGTGCCGTTTCTGGGGCAGGTGCCGCGTGTTCTGGCCGGGGCGAGCCTCACCGGTGAAATGCCGCCGGTTCTGGTGGAAAGCGTTCGCATGGTGCGCACCGCGTTGCTGGAGCGGCTGGGGGCCGGGCGAAACGCGGTCCTCATCAGCAGCGCACACATGAAGGCCGGCAAGAGCACGCTGTCCGTGCTGCTGGCTCGGAGTCTTGCAGCCCTGGGCAAGAACGTGCTTCTCGTCGAGGCCGACCTGTACCGCCCGGCGTTGGCGGAACGGCTGGGGATGCAACCGCGTGAAGGTCTGGCCGCGGTCCTCAGCGGGAAGGTGCGGGACGAGGCGGCCATCATGGGAACAGGGGTCAGCGGGTTCGACATTCTGCTGGCCGGCACTCTCGAGGCCGGATTCGATCATGACCGGCTCGCGGCCGGCAGCCTTGCGCCGTACCTGAAGCGATGGAAGAAGGCCTACGACTATGTTTTGCTGGACGGCCCTCCCGTGGCGCCGGTGGCGGATGCGCGCATACTCGCCAGCCAGGCGGACGGCGTGCTCATGGTCCTGCGGGCGTCGCAATCAAAGCGTGAGGAGGTCATCCAGGCCTACGCGGATCTGAGTGCCGCAGGGGGCACGCTGGTGGGTACGGTGCTGGTGGGGACGAGCGGCGGCCGCGGCTACGGCGGGTATGGCGGCTACGACTCGTACGATTCGTACCTGACGGCGAGCGGGGACGGTCCGCGGAAGCTCGAGGCCAAGGAATCCCGAATCGACGCGCCGAGGCAAGGTGGGTGAGAGCGTGCCGCTGCTTGTCTTTGATCATCGACCCGAGTTTCTCCAGCGTGAGGGAGGCAATCTGTCTCTGCTGATGCTGCCGCTGGGCGCCTTCCGGTTCCTGGACGTGCTGCGTCGATCGCTGGCGGACGGGGCGGCGGAGCGGGTGCTGGTGCTTCCGACATTCCCGGTGGCGGACTCGTATGTCCATGCCCTGCGCCAGTGTGACTCAGGCGAGGTGGAGATCGTTACGCCGGATTCTCTGGGCAACGTTCTGGACAGCTCTGAGGCGGCGGACAACCTGTGGGTGGCCGATGCGGCCCGCTGGCCGGTCGAGGGTTTCGAGGTGGCGGGGCCGGGTGATCCGCGGCGTCCGTATCGCGGGGCGGTGCACTGGATCGCCCTTGGGAACGGGTCGCCTCGGGCGCGTGAGGCGGTGGAGCGGGACGAGCACGGCTTCATCCGGCGTGTTCAGCGTTTGTATGGGCAGGTGAGTTGGCCCGACGCGGGCAACAGCGGGGTCTTCCTGTCGCAGGTACCGTCGCGTACGGTGATGCACGTGCCGTTCCGATCGCTGCCGGAGCTGCGGGGGCGTTTGGTGGTCCAGGGTGTTCTGTGCCGCGACGTGCCGGTGCCGACCGAGGTGCTCGATCTGAGCACCGAGGCGGGGTATCTTGCGCTGACCGAGTGGTTGCTGTCCCAGCCGGATGGGCGTCAGACGGTGCCGGGGTTCACGTGGCACGGCGAGGGGGTGCGCGTCGGACGTGAATGCTGCATTGATTCGGACGTGCGTTTCGTCGGTCCGGTTGTCGTGCACGACCGGGCGCGATTGGAGGCCGGTGCGACGGTCGTCGGTCCAGCCGTCATCGGGCCGGGCAGTCACGTGGGCCGCAATGCCATCGTGGCGCAATCGGTGCTGGCGGCGGACACGTTCGTGCTGGCCGGTGCGAGCGTACGTCACTGTGTGGCCTGGGGTCGGTGCCTGACCTCACTGGAGGGTGATCCCGGAACGGCCGACGCGGCGTTGGGGGCCCTTTCGAGCATGCACGGGGACCTGGGCACGACGGAGGGCACGGGCGAGGGGCGGGCGGGGCGTCGGCGGGCGATTCAGTTTGCCGTCAAGCGTG
>CAZBFW010000537.1:0-3580 GCA_964491135.1 uncultured Phycisphaeraceae bacterium
CGCTCTTCCGATCTCCCGGATGAAGCCGGGCGTGATGCTGATCAACACCAGCCGTGGCGCCCTCATCGACACCCGCGCCGTCATCGACGGCCTGAAATCCGGCCGCATCGGCTACCTGGGCCTGGACGTGTACGAAGAGGAGGCGAACCTGTTTTTCGAGGACCTGTCCGACCAGGTCATCCAGGACGACGTGTTCGCGCGCCTCACCACGTTCCCCAACGTGGTGATCACCGGGCACCAGGGATTCTTCACGCGTGACGCGCTGGACGAAATCACCCGGACCACGCTGGCCAACATCAGCGACTATGAAGCCGGCCGGCCCTGCCCCAACGAGATTTCCATCGACCGACTGCGCAAATAGGCGTCGCCGACGTCCGGCCCGTCCCGCCTCACGTCGCAAGCGGGCCGCGGCCCGCCAGCGTGGCGAGAATGGACGTCAGGAACTGCCACGACTTCCGCACGGAATCCACGTACACCCGCTCATCCGGGCTGTGCGCGCCGCGGATGCGCGGTCCGATGGAAACCATGTCCAGACCGCCCCCCATCCGATCGCCGATGATGCCGCATTCCAGACCCGCGTGGATGGCCGTCACACGCGGGGGAGATCCGAACTGGTTCTCGTACACCTTCCGGCACAACGCCAGCAACGGCGAGTTGACATTCGGCTGCCAGCCGGGATACGCGTTGCCGGACGCGACGTTCGCACCGGCCAATCGCCCGACCGCTGCGATCTGACGGACCACACGCTGAACATGGGCAAGCGAGGAACTGCGCGAGAGACAGCCGACGTTCACTTCCAGAGACCCGTCCGCCCCTCCGGGCTGAGAGACGACCGTTCCCACGTTGTTGGACGCCAGCACCAGCCCCGGCATCTCCGGGACCAGGGCCAGCACGCCGTGGGGCAGAGCCACGAGGGCACTCAGCACCCGCTGCGTGTCGTCCTGTGTGAGGGCAGCCGCGGGAGACTCTGCGGCGGACCGATCGGCCCGAATCACGCACCGGGCCTCGCCGCCCTCCCGCACGGTTTCGTCCTGCACGCGGGCGGCGGCCGACGCGAGGGTCTCGGCGATGCCGGCCGGCCCGGCGACCACGGCTTCCGCCTCGCGTGCGATGGCGTTGCGCAGGCTTCCGCCGCGAATGCCCGCCAATCGAATCCCGCGGCACTCGTTCAGCACGCGGGCGAGCAGACGAACGGCGCTCGCGCGGTTCAGATGGATGTCGCCGCCGGAGTGACCGCCCCGAAGCCCCGATACCGATACGCGCACCCACTCCGCATCCGCGGGCACCATTGACGTGGCAAACGACCAGCTCAGCTTGGAATCACACCCGCCGGCGCAGCCGATATAGATGACGTCATCCTCCTCTGAATCCAGATTCACAAGCGTCTTGGCCCGGAAGAAACCGGGCGACAGGGCCTTGGCCCCGGTCATCCCCGCCTCTTCGTCCACCGTGCACAAGATCTCCAGCGGGCCGTGCGTCACCTCCGGCGAGGTGGCCGCCGCGAACGCCAGCGCCACGCCGATGCCGTTGTCCGCACCCAGCGTGGTTCCGTCCGCGCGGACGATCGCCTCATTTAAGTCCGCGTCCCGATCCAGCACCAGCCGGATCGGTTCGTTGTCGAAGTCGTGCGCCGTGCCCGCGTTCTTCTCGCACACCATGTCCAGGTGGCCCTGAAGCAACACCGCCGGCGTGGATTCGCATCCCGGACTGGCCGGAACTTCGATCAGAAGATTGCCCGCCGCGTCCTCGCGGACGGTCAGGCCCCGTTGTTGCGCCGCCGACCGCACATGCTCCCGAACTCGGCCTTCCTTCTTGGATGGCCGGGGCACGCCGGCCAGGCCGGCAAAAAAGTCCCACACCGCCCGGGGGTCGAGCGAGTCGACCGCAGCAATCTTCTCACGTGCCATGAATCAGTACTCCCGAATCCGCACCGGTCATCACATCAGCGGCCCGGGGCGGGGCTATCCCACCCGCGGAAGAACCACTTCAGCGGCGGAGCCATGTTTTTCGGAATGTTCTCCGCCCACGCACCGCCGTTGATCATCGCAACGGGCCGGCCGTCGTCGCCCAGCCGAAAGAACGCCGGAACACCGCTGGTCGTGAAGCCGGCGTCCGCCAGTTGAGACTTCCATGCGTCCAGATCCAGTTGGATCACGTAGGTTCCCGCGAACGCATCCCGCATGGCCGGATCGCCCATGGATGCCTTGAGCTGCCGGCACGGCACGCACCACGTGGCCGTCATCTGCACAACAGGCGTCAGTTCCTTCTCCTTCGCCCGGCCCACCTCTTTCTTCAGCAGATCGAGCAAGGAACCGGCGTCCGGCGAGAGGTCCACCGACACAGGCTCGCTCGGACCGCGGGTTTCCGCATAAACGATCACCGCCAGAAACAGCGCCGCCGCGCTCCATTGCCAGGATCGAAACATCGCAACGCTCCGATTTTTCTTTCTGCCCGAACGACGGCTGGAAGGCCGCCGCGATTACGCCTTTTCCCGCTGCTCGATCTTCGCCCACGTGTCCTTGAGCGTCACCGTCCGATTGAACACGAGCCGGCCGATCTGCGAGTCGGAATCCACACAGAAGTACCCCTGCCGCTCAAACTGGAAGCGAGAACCAGTCGCCGCCCCGTCCAGGCTCGGCTCCACCTTGCACCCGGTCAACACGGTCTCCGACTCCGGGTTGAGAAGCTCCTTCCAGTCCCGACCCTCCGGCACGTCGCTCGGGTCCTCCGCGGTGAACAGGTGGTCATACAGCCGCACCTCCGCGTCCACCGCGCGCGCCGCCGAGACCCAGTGCAGGGTGGCCTTCACTTTCCGGCCGTCCGGCGCGTCTCCGCCGCGGGTGGCCGGGTCGTAGGTGCAGCGCAGTTCCGTCACGTTGCCCGCGGCATCCTTCACGACGGTTCGGCATGTGATGAAATAGGCATAGCGCAGCCGAACCTCGCGGCCGGGGGCCAGCCGGAAGAATTTCTTCGGCGGGTCCTCGCGAAAATCATCCTGCTCGATGTACAACTCTCGCGAGAAGGGCACCTTCCGGGTGCCGGCCGCGGCGTCCTCCGGGTTGTTGACGGCGTCCAGTTCCTCGACCTGCCCCTCCGGGTAGTTCTCGATCACCACCTTCAGCGGGCGCAGCACGCCCATCACGCGGTTCGCCCGCCGGTTCAGGTCTTCGCGCACACAGTATTCCAGCTTGCCCACGTCCACCGTGCTGTTGAACTTGGCCACGCCGATCATCTTCGCAAACGCGCGGATGGCCTCCGGCGTGTAGCCGCGCCGTCTCATGCCGGACACCGTGGGCATGCGCGGGTCGTCCCACCCGCGGACGTGCCGCTCCCGCACCAGCTCCAGCAGCTTCCGCTTGCTCATCACGGTGTGGGTCAGGATCAGCCGGGCAAACTCGATCTGCTGCGGATGACAGATGCGCCGGCCCCACGGCCCGCTGCCGTCCTCCGTGCGGCCTTCGTTGATCGCGTCGATGAACCAGTCGTAGAGCGGCCGGTGGTTCTCGAACTCCAGCGTGCAGATGGAGTGCGTGATTCCCTCGATCGAGTCCTCCAGCCCGTGGGCCCAGTCGTACATCGG
>CAZBFW010000538.1:0-3571 GCA_964491135.1 uncultured Phycisphaeraceae bacterium
ACACCCTATCCTACACTCTTTCCCTACACGACGCTCTTCCGATCTGGCGTCAAGAGAGAGACGATCCGGCGCTTTTCGCGAATCCCGAGTAACCGTATACTGACCGCGGGAGACGGAATCCTCATGGGCATCGGCGAAGACAGGCCGCGTGTCGACGGGCTTGACAAGCTGCGAGGCGCCGCCGCGTACGTGGACGACCTGCGCGTGGAGGGCGTGCTGCACGGCGCTACCGTGCGAACACCCGCCGCGCGGGGACGGATCACGCGGATTCACTTCGATCCGGGCATCAACTGGGACGAGTACGTCATTGTGGATCACCGGGACATCCCTGGGGCGAACCACGTCGCGCTGATTGAGAATGACCAGCCGGCACTTGTGAAGACGGAGTTCCGCCACAAGCAGGAACCCGTGTTGCTGCTGGCTCATCGGTCGCCGGCGGCGCTGCGCAAAGGCGTGCAGGGCGTCCGCGTGGAGTACGAACCGTTGCCTGCGGTCGAAGACCCGCTGGCCGGGCTGACGAGCGACCGAGTTCAGCACGGGCCGGACAACGTCTTCAAGCGAATCGACATCCGCAAAGGTGACGTGAACGCGGCGTTCGGCAGGGCCGCGCAGATTATTGAAGGAGAGTATCGAACCGGCGCCCAGGAACACGCATACATCGAGCCGCAGGGCATGTTGGCCACGTCCGGGCCGGACGGAGTGGTCGTCCGGGGAAGCATGCAGTGCCCGTACTATGTGCTCAAATCCCTGTGCGCGGCATTGGGCCGCTCAGAGCGGGAGGTCCGTGTCATCCAGACCGCCACGGGCGGCGCGTTCGGCGGCAAGGAGGATTACCCCTCGATCATCGCGATTCACGCGGCGTTGCTCGCGCTGAAGGCGGGCGCCCCGGTCAAGATCATTTACGACCGCCAGGAAGACATGGCCGCCACGACAAAGCGGCACCCGAGCTGGGTTCGCCACCGTACGGCCATCGACGAGGCGGGCCGGCTGATCGGCGCGGAGATCGAGGTTGTGTTGGACTCCGGGGCGTACGTCACGTTGTCGCCGGTGGTGCTCAGCCGGGGCGTGCTGCACGCCCTGGGCGCGTATGCATGCGAGAACGTTCACATCCACGGTGAGGCACGGCTGACGAATTCGCCGCCGTACGGCGCGTTTCGCGGATTCGGCGCCCCCCAGACACTCTTTGCCCTCGAACGGCACATGGACGCGATTGCCCGCCGGCTCAGGCTGGACCCGGCCGGGTTCCGACGCCGCAACCTGCTGCGTGACGGCGATCGGATGGCCACGGGGCAGGTGTACCGTGACGGCGTGGACCTGGCAAAGCTCATGGACGACGCGCTGGAACAGGCGGCCTACGCACGGCGTCGTGAGGAATACAGGCGCTTCAACGCCTCGCATCCGTACCTGCGCCGCGGCATCGGGCAGGCGACATTCCTGCACGGCGCCGGCTTCACCGGAAGCGGCGAAACGATGCTGGCCTCGGAAGTCTGGGTGGAGGGCCATACGGACGGCACGGTTGAGGTATTGACGGCCAACACGGAGATGGGCCAGGGCGCCTTCACCGTTCTCGCGCAGGTGGCCGCCGACACGCTGGGCCTCGCAAACGAACAGGTAAGGGTGGCGGTGCCCGACACTCATCGTGTTCCGAACAGCGGCCCGACGGTGGCCAGTCGAACCACCATGGTGGTCGGCAAGCTGGTGGAGCGTGCCTGCCTGGACCTGGCAACCGCCGTGGACGGCGCCGCCGGCCGCTCCTTCTGCGAGAAGATCCGCGCGTGGCACCAGGCTCACCCGGGCGAACGGCTGGTCGGACGGGCGAAATACAAGACGCCGCCGGAAATCCGGTGGGATGACGCAACGTACCAGGGCGACGCGTACCCCTGCTATGCCTGGGCCACGTACATCGCGACGGTGGAGGTGGACCTGCGAACGTACGGCGTGCAGGTGACGGATTTCGTGGCATCCCAGGAGGTGGGCAGGGTCATCAACCCCACGCTGGCCCGCGGGCAGATTCAGGGCGGCGTGGCCCAGGCAATCGGATGGGCGCTTCTGGAAGACGTCGTACTGAAAGACGGGGCCATGGCGAACACCCAGTTTGCCAACTACATCATCCCTACCAGCAACGACCTGCCGCCGATCCGCGTCTTTTTCGAGGAACGACCCACCCCGTACGGCCCCGGGGGCGCCAAGGGGATCGGGGAGCTGCCGATGGATGGGCCGGCACCGGCCGTCATCAATGCCGTGTGCGATGCGCTGCAGACGTCCATTCACGAGATTCCCCTGACGCCGGAGCGACTGATGGAACACCTGGACGGTGCCGACCATGACTGATCTCGACCTGTCATTCACGCTCAACGGAAAGCCGGTTCGCCTGCACGTGCGGCCGGACGCCCGGCTGCTGGACGTGCTGCGGTACGATTGCGGCTGCACCGGCACCAAGGAAGGCTGCGGCGAAGGCGAATGCGGCGCTTGTACCGTGCTGCTGGACGAGCTGCCGGTGAACTCGTGCCTCGTCCCGGCCTTTCAGGTGGCAGGCCGGACGGTGGAGACCGTGGAGGCGGTCGGACCGGAAGTGACGGGTCCGCTGAACCGGACGGGCACGGCCCAATGCGGCGCGTGTTCGCCCGGCATCGTCGTGATGACCCGATGGCTGCGCGAACACCCGGAGGTGTTGCAGGACGCCACGTTGCGGCAGTTCATGAGCGGCAACCTGTGCCGTTGCACGGGGTACGATTCCGTCATTTCGGGCGTGGCAAGCGTTCTGGACTCCAAGGAGACGGCCGGCAGTGAAGGTGCTTCAGCCTGACAACCTGGCCGAGGCGTTGCGATTGCTGGCAGAGCGGGACACTGCGCCTGTTCCCATCGCCGGAGGCACGGACCTGTGCGTGCATTGGCCGGCACGAGACCTCGACGAGGTGAAGTTCCTGGACCTCTCCCGCATCGCGGGGCTGTCACACCTGCATTTAACGAACGACGTGTTGGAGATCGGTGCGGGCACGACGTACTGGGACATCATCTGCGCGGCCGACGCGGCGAAGGCATTCCCCCTGCTGGCCCAGGCCGCCCGACTGGTGGGTGCAATCCAGATTCAAACGCGCGGAACATGGGCCGGAAACATCGCCAACGGCTCGCCGGCCGCGGACGGCGTGCTGGCCCTGATGGCCTACGATGCGTCCGTCGTGCTGCAATCCGTCCGCGAAACGCGCGAGGTGCCGCTCGACGAGTTCTTCACCGGATACAAGCAAAGCGTCCGGCGGCCGAACGAGCTGATCGTCGCCATTCGCGTGCCGCGCCGGGCGTACACGTTCGAGTGGCTGGCGAAAGTCGGAGCGCGGCGGGCCCAGGCCATCTCGAAGGTGGGGCTCGCCATGACCCGCAGTGGAAACGGTTGGCGCGTGGCAGCAAACAGCGTGGCTCCCTTCGTCTGCCGCTGCCGGACGCTGGAGGCCGCATTGAACACCGGGCGGACCTTCACAAACCCCCAGGATGTGCGGTCCCTGCTGGCGGCAGACGTGGCGGCGATCACGGACCTGCGATCCACCGCCGAATACCGCGAGCGAGTCCTCAGCCG
>CAZBFW010000539.1:0-3570 GCA_964491135.1 uncultured Phycisphaeraceae bacterium
TGAGCGTCCGCAGCCGCCGCCGCGCTCAGCCGTAGCGACGGAAAGAAGACTCAACGGCACGTTGCGCGGCGATCGCGTTCAAATCACGATCGCCGCGTCCGTTTTCCGCGCCGCCGCACGAGTGATCGGAAGGCAGCGAGCGCGCCCAGGGCCGCCAGCGGTTCACCCACGGCGGCCGCGGACGTTTCCGCGCTTCCGGAAGTCAGCATGAACTCGCGTGAGACGGGTTCGTCGCTCGATGCGTCCTGAAGCTCGAAATCAACATGCATGTCCCGGCGAGCGACGATGGCCCGCATCCGCGTGAGGAACGGTGCGGGCAGGGCCTCGGGCGGATAGACGCCCCGGGCGACGCTCGACATCCACCAGGGGTATTCTTCGCTGGCGTACTCCGTTACGAGGGCCAGACCGCCGTGCTGGGCCGTCGCCTGGGCCACCAGCGCCTCGTAGTTCGTGCCGCTCTCCGTGTCGGGGCTCTGGCCCACGGCCCCGGGGTCGATAAGCACGTTCGCCACGTTGGCAGCCGCCGCCCGGCGCTCGGCGATCACGTACATGCGGACCTCCGTCGTCTCGGCGGCCGAGACCCGGGAGATGGCCATCGGGTAGTATCGTTCCGACGTCCGGCAGGTGAATTGGATGGGGGGAATCTCGATCCGGCCGTCCCCTGTTTGCACGATCTGCTCGGGTTCGAGAATGCGCAACGCCAGGAAGTGCCGCCCCTGCTGGATGTAGCTGTCGAGCACGTCCCCGGCCTCGGCAGGCACCGAATACCCGTTGTCATCCAGCCAGGTGAGCAGCGCATCACTTCCCGTGCTGGTCAGGGCGGCCCACTCGAAGACGCCGGCCTGTCCGCTGGCTTCGACCGCCACGCCATTGTCCTGCAGAACACCCATTCCGCCGCCCGCCGCGCAGCCGCAACCGCCGCCGGGGCGCCCGACCCCGAGGGATCGCAGAAAAATCGGCTTCGTTGCCTCGTCGAGATCCGTGAAGATCGAGCCGTCTTCGTGCGCGATCACGCTGATCGGTGTCGTGGGAATCGGGATGACCCAGGCGAACTCGCCGGGATCGCCCTCGTATCGGCTGCCGAGGACGTACGTAACCTGGGGCACGGCATCGGACTGGTCGTCCTCCGTCGAATCGCCGGCCGTCACCGAGAACTGGAGATACTCACTCTCGCGCGGTTCAGGATTCGCGATGCGGACGTAGTACGTCTCGCCCGCAACAGCCGAAATCGAGAGCTGCAAGGGCCACGCACGCGGTGGTTCGCCCCCCTGAGCGGCCGAGGCCCCGGAATCGTCGACACAGGCCACCATGTTGTCGTCGTTGCCAGGGCATCCATCGTGAACAGACAGGGCGATTCCGACCGGCTCTTCGAAGGTGGCGCGAAACGGGTCCAGGGTGAACCTCACGTGACCATCCTCCCGTGCGGTGAAGCGATACCAGAGGTCGGGGCTCTCTGCCGTGTCTCCGCAGTCGACCTCTGCATCGTTGGTGGCCACGAATGACGTCTGCACGTAGGGCACATTCGGTGCGACGTCCGGTGCCTCGGCACAGGTATCCGCAGGCGGCGATCCTCCTGTATCGTAGCTGGCGCCGACGAAATAGCGGGTCCCCGATCGACCCGAAACGCGGATGACGTATGTCTCGCCGAGCGAGACGGGCAGGAAGATGGCACGCCGGTAATCCACTTGCGCGGATTGCGAATCGTCACAGGCAAGCGGCTGACTGTCCTCTTGCGGGCAATCGCGGTAGACCGACAAAGCCACATCCGGAAAGGCCCCTCCAGACCAGGACTGGACATAGAAGGATGCACGGCCGTCACCCTTCGGCGTGAAGCGGTACCACAGGTCCAGGTCGTCCGATTCGCCGCAGCCCGGGGTACCACTGCCGGTGGCCGCGCTCAGGTCTGCCGTGAATTGTCCGCTCGGAAACTGAATCGGCCAGGCGTCCACGCACTCGTCGGGCGTCGGCAGGGCCGAATACATGGCCATCAGCACGTCCTGCTGGGTCTGGGCGAGGTCCGCCGCCTGGCCAACCTCCTCCGTCAGCACAAAGAAGCCGCCGTCCGCGAGCACGGGGGCGGCCGAAATCAAGCCGCACACGCACGCCACAATCGTCGTTCTGAATTGCATTGTCATCTCTCCTGCATCAAGGCCGTCTTTGGCCTCTGGCATGATGAGACACTCGACGCACTTGCCCGCGCACGTCGGGCGGACCGGGCCTGTGGTGCCGTTCGGGTCCTTACTCCTCCGGCGTGCGAAGGTCGTCCGGGACCTGAATCAGCCATATGTCCGTCGGCGATTCCTCATCCTGCGAGCGGTGGCTCTCGAAGGCGACCCACTGCCCGTCCGGCGAGACCGACGGCGCGCCGTCCTCATGATCCGGGCTGAACGTGATTCGCACCGGATCCGGCACTTCCTCAGGCTCGTCCGGATACGGCACGAAGAATCCGATGATGTTCGGCCTCGGCAACGAACCCCCCTCGGCCGGGTACTGCGACGAGCTGGCGATCCACAGACCATCGGCTGACCACGAGTTGTCCGTATTGAAATACTCCGGCGCGTCGCTGACGTTGAACACGCTGTCGCCGTCGGTGTCCATGACGTACACATCCCACTCGTCGCCCGTTCCCTCTTCCGGCAGGCGGCGCTGGAAGAGAATCCAATCACCGTCGGGTGACCAGTTCGGCAGACGGTCGTCGTAGTCCTCGCCTTCGCGCCGAGTCAATTGCGTCAGCTCCGTTCCATCCGAACGCACCTTGAAGATGACGCCGCGCTGGTCCAGCTCCGTCGCCGCCTCACTCTCGACCTCGAAAACGACCCACTCCCCGTCCGGCGACCAGGCCGGCTCAATCCAGTACGGCGGGGAAGCATGCTCGGTGATCCGCCGCAACCCGGTCCCGTCCGGGCGGATCGACCATACGTCGTCTGAGTCCTGGCGGTCCGAGGCGAACACGATTTCGTCGCGGACTGCGTTCCAGGCTGCGCCGGGCACGTTCACGTTGTCCTGGTCCTCGGGGGGCGTGACACGATGCGCGTCGGTTCCGTCCACGTGGACAATCCACAGTTCCGCGGGTCCTTCGTTGTACCCGTTGAGGAAGAGCGTGAAGACGATCTGCTGCCCGTCCGGCGAAAACGCGGGGTTCTGGGCGCTGGCGCCGGGGGCCCCTTGATCATCGGGCGAAAAGACCAGTACCGCTCCGTCCGTGCGAGGAGACTCGACCGGCCCCCCGTCCTGCCCATCGTTCTCATTCGTGCCACCGCCACTTGCGCCGCCCCCCGCGCAACCTGCCATCCAGCAGACGCCGAGCCCGACCACCACGAACAGTCCCCGTGCCAGACGCGTTCGACTCATACCACGCCCCTTCTTGAAGAAGCTTCCAGACCCGTGCGGGCCGCCCGGCCGGCTCTATTGCGATTCGATCGGACCCAAATCCACGGCCGCGCCCGCCACACGTGCGTTGCCCTGCAGATCGAAACTCACGAACTCTTCCACATTGCTGGTTCCGGCATCCAGACCCGGGCTGTCCGCCGCCAGAGTGAAATCACCGGCCTGCGGATCGACCAGCCGGGG
>CAZBFW010000540.1:0-586 GCA_964491135.1 uncultured Phycisphaeraceae bacterium
ATGCGGCGTGGGAGCAGAAGCGTACGTCGTTGTACGAGCACGAGGTGTACGAAATCATTCGTGCTTCGGGCGCGGTGCGGGTGCCGCACTCGGTTTTTCGCACGGCGGGTCACGCCTTCACCGAGCAGGATCTGGAGCGACTGCCGGGCGGGCGCATCGTACTGAAGATCGTATCACCCGATCTGGCCCACAAGAGCGACGTGGGGGGGGTGCGGTTCGTGCCGCGAGACCTCGAGACGGTCAATCGCGTGCGTGCGGAATTCACGGGAATCGCCCGGCAGCAGGGAGCCGTGCTGGCGGGCGTCGTCGCGTGCGAATACCTGGAGCACGGGCGGGCCAGCCTGGGCAACGAGCTTTTCGTGGGGATTCGGGCGTCCCGCGAGTTCGGCCCCATCATTGCGGCCGGGCTGGGCGGCGTTCACACGGAGTACCTTGCGTCAGTGATGCAGAAGGGCAAGGCCATCGCGACCGCCCTGACGGAACAGACGAGCGGGCGGCACATGTTCGAGCTCTTCCGGAATACGATGGCGTATGACATTCTCTCCGGCCGGGATCGCGGGTACCGCCGGCTCGTGCCGGACGAATC
>CAZBFW010000540.1:596-3556 GCA_964491135.1 uncultured Phycisphaeraceae bacterium
GCTTTGACGCATTCATCGCGGTGGCCCACCGATTCTGTGACAACAGCCGCAAGCATCTGCCTCTGATCGCCGAGCTGGAGGTGAATCCCTTTGCCCTGGTTGACGGGTTCATGGTGCCGCTGGACGGGTTGTGCATGCTCATGCACGCCCGGGAGGAGGAGCCCCCCCGACCCATTTCCAAGATCGGCCGGCTGCTCCATCCGGAGTCCATGGCGTTGATTGGCGTGTCCACCAAGGGGATGAACATGGGCCGGGTCATCCTGCACAACGTGCTGGAGTGTGGCTTCGACCCCGCCCGACTGCACGTGATCAAGCCCGGATCGAACGAGGTGGACGGCGTGCAATGCGTGCCCTGCGTGTCCGCTCTGCCCGAGCCGGTGGATCTGCTGGTGGTGGCCGTCGGAGCGGGACAGGTGCCGGCGGTCGCCGACGAGGTGATCGACTCCGGCAACGCGGAAACGGTTATTCTGATCCCCGGCGGTATGGGCGAGACGGCGGAGGGCAAGGAACCCGAGGAGCGGCTCCGCCGTCGCATCGCGGACGCGCGCCGCAGCCGACCCGACGGCGGCCCCGTCTTCCTGGGGGGAAACTGCCTGGGGATCCAGTCCCGACCCGGCAAGTACGACACCATGTTCATCCCCCAGAGCAAGCTGGCGAAACGGTGGGAGAGTTCCGGGCGACGAACCGCGGTGGTCTCGCAAAGCGGCGCCTACGTGATTACGCGGATGAGCAATCTGGAAACCCTCGATCCGGACTACGCGATCTCCATCGGCAACCAGGTGGACCTCACCATGTCGGACATGATGCGTTACCTGGAAGAGTATACGGACACGAAGGTCTTTGGCGTGTACGTGGAAGGGTTTCGCGATCTGGACGGGCTGGAGTTGTCACGCGCGGTGGCCCGGGCGGTCAGCGCCGGCAAGGACGTGGTCTTCTATAAGGCGGGACGCACGGAAGCCGGCCGCGCGGCGACGGCGGGACACACGGCCTCCATCGCGGGCGACTACAACGTGTGCGAGGCGGCCCTGATGGCGTCCGGGGCGCTCGTGGCGGACACCTTCAAGGAGTTCGAATCCCTGGTGCAACTGGCGGCCATGCTGCACGGGCGTGAGTTCCGCGGACGGCGGTTGGGAGGCATCAGCAACGCGGGGTACGAAGTGGTGGGTATGGCGGATGCGAGCGTGGGGCGGAGCTATCGGGTTGAATTTCCGGCGCTGTTCGAGCCGTGGAGGGAGCGTCTGAAGGCGATCCTGGCCCGGTATGATCTGGAGGCGCTGGTCAACCTCCAGAACCCGATCGACCTCACCCCGATGGCCCCGGACGCCGCTCATGAAGAGGTGGTCCATCTGATGTTGGACTGTCCTGAGATCGACGCAGTGGTTGCCAGTTTTGTCCCGCTCACGCCGACCATGATGACCACGCCGGACGAAATCGCGCACCAGTCTTCGCTAGCCCACCGGCTGCCGAAGATATTCGCCGAAACGAGGAAGCCCCTCGTCGTGGCGATCGATTCCGGTCCGCTTTACGATCCCCTGGCCCACGCGATTCGCGAGGGCGGCGTGCCGGTTTTTCGGTCGGCCGACTTGGCTGTTCAGTCACTGGGCCGGTACGTCTGCCACAAGACCCAGCCTGCCTTCAGGGTTGTCTGAAACGCTGGCCGGCGCGCGCCAGCATCGTGTTGCCGTGCCTTCGGTCCTCTCAGCATAGGGCGGATAGCCGACAAAATCGGACGACTTCCAACGCACGGCGACAGGCGGGTGGGATGTCGGCGACTGTTGGCGGTTGTTTCGGATTGTCCGATAAGCGTGCATTATTCCTGCCCGACCGTTGTTCCGGGCCCGCTCCTTTGATACAGTAAGGCTTGCGTTGGGATGGCACCAGGTTGGCGTTACGGATGGGGAGACCCCGCGCACGACAACTCAGGGCCGCCAAGATGCGTGAAGCCGTACCTTTGGTGTCGCGCCACTGGCTGGCCCGGGTCACTCCAACGAGGCTGCATACGAATCGGAACCAATCAGCTTCGGGCGGTCGGTTGCCCAGCCTGCTGGCCGGGCCGTCTCGTCATCGCCCGTGTGAGCGCCCACGGCCACCGATCCCGCTTGGGTGCGCTGGAATTGAACAGGAGGTACCACGTCGTGATTCAGAGGCGTTCGGAATGGGGGTCAGGGAGGGCGGCGCGGCTGGCGATGGGCTGGACACTCGCATTGCTGGTGTTGTGGGGACCTGTCTCGGCATCGGCGGGCGGGCCGGTTGAACTCCGCGTGCTCGAGGACACGGGCAGCCGGATCGTGCTGTCCTACCGATTCGGGGATCTCAAGGAGGTCCCGGTAACCATCGACGGGCAGAGCTTCGTGGAGTTGGGCATGGGGCGTGAAGCGCTCCTGAAGCGAGTGGGCGAGCCGGCGCTGCCGCACGTCTGCCGCAGTGTGTTGATTCCGGACGATGCGGACATGGCGGTGCGCGTGATCGAGTCGCGATACTACGACGTGCCGGAGGTGGCCGTCGCCCCCTCCAAGGGATTCCTTCTGCGCAGCGTGAACCCGGATGACGTGCCGTACACGTTCGGCGGCGTCTATACGGTGGATGCCTTTTATCCGGGCATCCTGGCCGACCTTCGCGCCCCCCACATTCTGCGCGATTGCCGTGGCGTGGTGGTGGAGGTGTTCCCGCTCCAGTGGAACCCGGTCACGCGTGTTTTGCGCGTGTACACGGAGGTCACGCTTGAGGTGCATCAGACGGGGCCGGGGACTGTGAACGTGCTGGAGCGGGTCCCTGGGCGAAGCCCGAGCCGGGCGTTTGAGCAGATGTATCCGTATCACTTCGTGAATTACCGGCAGCCGGACCGCTACGCGCCGCTGGACGAGGACGGCGACATGCTCATCATCGCCCACGACGCGTGGGCGGCCAATGTGCAGCCGCTGGCTGACCACAAGACGTCCGTTGGGATGAACACGACGGTG
>CAZBFW010000541.1:0-3548 GCA_964491135.1 uncultured Phycisphaeraceae bacterium
CGCCGATCCGGCAGGAGTCATGCGGCATGCGCGAGCTTTCACCTCTGGCGATTCTGATCGGTTTGCTGTTGGCAGTGGTTTTCGGGGCGGCCGGCGCCTATGTCGGGTTGAAGCTCGGCGTGGTGATGGCGGCGTCCATTCCCGCGGCGGTGATCTCCATGGCAGTGCTGCGCGGGCTGCTGAAGCGCGGCACGCTGCTGGAACACAACATCGTTCAAACCATTGCCTCCTCGGGTGAAGCGTTGGGCAAGGCCATGATCCTCGTGGTTCCGGCCCTTCTGCTGACGGGTTTTGAGCCGAATCTGCTGAAGCTGGTGATCTGGGCCGCGGCAGGCGGGCTGCTGGGCATCCTGTTTCTGATTCCCATGCGCGGCACCCTTATCGAGCGGGAGGACCAGCGCCTGCCGTACCCGGAGGGCGTGGCGTGCGCCAAGGTCCTGCAGGCGGGTGACGCAGGCGGGCCCGGCACGCGGCCGGTGTTTGTCGGGTTGATTGTGGGCGGGGTGTACTCGCTTCTGCAGGGATTGGGATTCTGGCGGGAGAAGGCCGTTCTGGAAATCCCGTCGGTTCGGACGGCCGCGTCGTTGAACGCATCCCCGGCGTTGCTGGGGGTGGGGTACCTGCTGGGGCCGCGGATCGCGGTCACCATTTTCGCGGGCGGCGTGCTGGGCTGGTTCATGATACTGCCGCTGATCGGGCTATGTGCCGACCCCACGGTGCAGCCGATCCGACCGGAGGCCGCACGGCTCGTTCGCGACATGGGCCCGGACGACCTTTGTGCGAGCTACCTGCAGTACATCGGGCTGGGCGCCGTCGTGTTCGGCGGTCTGGTGGCGCTGATTCGGACGTTGCCGACCGTGCTCGCGTCCAGCGGTCGGGCGATTGCGGACACGTTTGGCCGGCGCGGCGTGGAGCCCTCGCGGCGTGACTTGCCGATGCTGTTGGTGCTTCTGCTGCTGGGCGGACTGGGCTACGCGATGATCCGCTTCCCCGCTCTGGGGCTGTCGACGGCGGGCGCGGTCTGCGTGCTGGTGGGGGCGTTCGTGTTTGCGGCGGTGGCGGCGCGGCTGGTGGGCCTGGTGGGCGGGTCGTGGAGCCCGATCGTGCCTTTGGCCCTGGCGGTTGTCATCGGAGCGGCGGCGCTATTTGCGCTGGGCCTCAAAGCGGATCCGGCCGAGGCGAGGCTGCCGGTCATGCTGGTCGGGGCCCTGGTGACCATCGCGATCTGCCTGGCGGGTGACCTTTCACAGGATTTGAAGACGGGTTTTCTGGTGCGGGCGACGCCGTACAAGCAGCAGATCGGCCAGATGCTGGGCGTGTTGGTTTCCGCAGTGGTGGTGGCCGCGGTGATTCTCATGCTGAATCGCACGCGCGGGTTTGTGCAGACGGCGGCGACGCCCGATCCGCTGCCGGCGCTTGAGGCGAACCTGCTCAAGCGGGTTGTGGACGATGCCTTGGCCGGGCAGTTGCCGTGGGAGCTGATGCTGATCGGGGCGATGGCGGCCCTGGTCATGGAACTGCTCGGAGTGCGTTCGTTGGCGTTTGGCGTGGGATTGTACCTGCCGCTGGCGGTTTCCGTGCCGGTGATGATCGGCGGCCTGATCCGTGCGGCGGCGGACCGATGGCAAAAGCCCGTTGCCGGCGGAGAGGGCCGGGGCGTGCTGTCCGCGTCCGGCCTGGTCGCGGGATATGCGCTGGCGGGTGTCGTGCTGGCGATGGTCGGGGGGCTTGCCGCGTGGGCCTGGCACGATCCGACGTACGAGACACCGTTCGATGACGCGCCGAGACCTGTTGTGGCAGAGCATTTTCAGCCCTGGCTGGCGGGCAAGCTGGGTGTTGATGCAACCTATGGCCTGGGCGACCGGGCGGACGCAGCGTCTGCGGCGGTCTCCGCCACGCGTCCGGAAGGTGAGCATTCGGCTCGGTATGTGAACCTGTTCTGGTTCAATCTTCTGCCGGTCGTGCCCTTCGCATTGTTGTCCCTCTGGCTGCTGATCGCAGCGGTTCGACGAGGGCCTCCGGACATGCCGCGGCCGGTGGAGAGTCCGAAAGCCCCGGAAGAGCCGCATGGACCGGTTGAAATCGGATACAAAGGCCCGCTGACCGGCGAGCCGCCGGCGCGGGCGCGGGAGTGGCATCCGCCCTCCGTTCGATTGGAGGAGCCGCTGGCGCCCCCAAGCCAGTCGTGGCGGAGCGATCCGGTTGCGGCGCCGATTCCGTCATCGGAGCCGGAACCGCCTGCACCGAGCGAGCCGGAAGCGTTTGTGGTGAGTGAGCCGGAGCCGCCGGCGGAGCCGGCAATTGAGCCGATTCCGATGGTTGAGTCGGAGCCCGCTGTTCTGCCTGAGCCTTCGCCCGTTGAGGAGTCGCCGCCGGAGCCGGAACCCGCTCCGCCGGACGAGCCGAAACCACCCTGGCGGGCGTTTCACAGCACGGTGAGATCGACTGACGATCTGCCGCCCATGGACACCATGCTTCGACGCAACGAGCCTCCCGCTCCAACGCCGGAGGAGGCGGCTGAGCTGCCCGTCAGTCGGACGGATGAGCCAACCGAGGATCGCGAACCGGACGATAAAGCCGAGGAGGCTCGTGGCGATGAATCACCGCGGTAAGGCAACCAGAGCAAAGGGTTGAAGATGAAGTCTGGATTGCAGTCGCCGGAGGCGATGGTTCGGACCCTGCGGATCATCGTGTTCGCGATGATCGTCAGTGTGCTCGCGTTAACCGCAGCGGCGGGGGCCTTTGCTCCGCTGGGCGCACCGGACGAGGCGATCAAATCCATCTTTGTTCTGGTGGTCGCGACGATGGGGGTGAGCTTCGGCCTGGGGTACGCGCTGGTTCGCAAGCAGATTCTGGCAAGAGCATGCAGACAGGCGTCGGAAAGACCGGAGCGGGACGGCGTCCACGCCCTCGCCATGCGAACGTACCAGACGCTGGGTATTCTCGGTGCGGCCGCGGCCGAAGGCGTGGGATCCCTGGGCGCGGTGGCCGTGCTGGTCACAGGGTATTGGCCCCTGGCCGTGGTTCCGCTGGCAGCGGTCGTGCTGCTGGCGATGCAGGTGCCTTCCCGCGACGGTTTCGCCGTGTTCGCCGAGCGGCTGACGGCCCCGTCGCGGTAGCGGGCTATCGACAACCGGGGTCCGACTGCATACAGTTGCCGGTACGGCCAGTCGTCAATGACCTGCACGCACATAAGGAGAATCCCATGCCCATCACGTTGCCCGATCTGCCGTATGGTCGGAATGCCCTGGAGCCGCACATCAGCGCCGAGACGCTGGAGTTCCACCACGGCAAGCACCACAGCGCATACGTGACGAACCTCAACAAGCTGATTGCCGGCAAGCCCGAAGAGGGCAAACCGCTCGAGGAAATCATCCTGAGTGCCGAGGGCCCGGTGTTCAACAACGCGGCCCAGGTGTGGAACCACACGTTCTACTGGAGCTGTCTCAAGCCCGGCGGCGGTGGCGAGCCCGGCGGGGCGCTGGCCGACGCGATTCAGATCGGAAAGCGTCGTGTAGGGAAAGAGTGTAGGATAGGGTGTAGATCTC
>CAZBFW010000542.1:0-3542 GCA_964491135.1 uncultured Phycisphaeraceae bacterium
TCGAACAGCGGCTTGGTCATCTCGGCCTTCACCGCGGCCTCCAGGTTCTCCAGAATGGCCCTGTCGCCTTCGGCCGCTTTCCGGCCCGCGGGCGCGGCGGGAACGGTGATCCGCGTGACGTCCGTGGATGCCGTCACCGTCTCGCCGGCGGGCTGCGTCGTGGGAACGCCCGCCGGAGTGTCCGTGGTCGCCGCGACAGGCGCGGCCGCCCCTTCCACGCGCTGCACGTACTGGCCGAACACCCAGAGTTTTGCGCCCTCCGGCGGCGCGATACGGAGGAACCCGTTCGGAAAATCACCCAGGATCCGCACGTGCGCGCCCCGCTCCAACTGGGTCTGCACGGCGTACGGATCGCGCACGCCCTCCGCCCCCGCCCGGACGTTCACTCGTTCTCCGTTGACGATGCCGATCGTCGGGTCACGGTCGCGATCGACGTAGCGGGCGTCGATGAGGCTGAAGCAGTCGGGCAGCGGCGCGATGCCGATCCAGCCCTCCTTCTCTGCCAGCACGGTCACCCGCTGGCCGGCGCTCGCCTTGCCGACCGTGTAGTAGTTTGTGCTGGGCCCGCTCCGGATGTATACACTGTCGCCGATCACCTCACCGACGTAAGGCACGAAGGCGGCCGCGGGCGACGCGGGTTCCGCCGCGGGGGCAGGCTCGGCCGGCTGCGCCGAACACCATCCGCATACTCCCAGCAACCCTGCCATCATCGCAATTTGCCGAGCAGACATGGCACACCATCCTTGATGAATCGAAAAGCCTGACGCGTGGTTGTGCTCCGTTCGTACGGTTGTCATTCTTAGTCTCACGTGTGCCAAATGTCAACGCAAGAGGCTCTTTCGACCCTCCGGCGGCCCCGGGGTATACTCTCGCCGTCATGCGTGTGCAGCCCGCCGGCAACGGGATTCACGGCACGGTCACCCCGGTGCCGTGCGGCACGCCCCTGGAGTGGGCGACGGTCGCATTCTGCGAAGGCCCCGGTGGATTTGCCCTCCAACGGCCCACGACCGACGTGCCCGCCCGACAATTCACAATCCTCGGCTGCGAGCCGGTCCTGACGCTCGAGGCGGATACGGACGCCGATGCCGCGGCACTGCTGAGCCGCATGGCGGAGATTCCGGCAGCCGCGTGTGAGGCCGGGACCGTTCCGTTCTTCGGCGGCTGGGTGGGCTATTTCGGCTACGAGGCGGGCCTGGGGATGGATTCGATCGCACGTCGACGGCGCCCGGCCCGTGTGCTGCCGCTCGCCCGGTTCGCGCTGTACGACACGGTGGTCATCCATGACCACAGCTCGCAGGCATGGCACGTCGGCGGGGTGGATTGGCGCGGAACCGGCGGTATGCACCGGCCCCCGCTGGCCGACCGGCTGAAACGCGCGGCCCGCCGATTGCGGGAGGCGCCGCCACCGGAGCCGCTGGAACCCGGCCGAACCATCGGTCCGCCGCCCGTGCCGCAGATGAGTCGGGCAGACTACCTCGCTCGCGTCGAGCGCATTGGCGAGTACATCGCCGCCGGCGACGTGTACCAGGTGAACCTGACGCAGCGCTTCTCCACCCGAACGTCGGTCCGGCCCATCGAGCTGTTCCGCCGCCTCTGCCGCGTGAACCCGGCGCCGTTTGCCGCCTTTCTGGCCTGGGACGACAAGGCGGTGCTCAGCGCGTCGCCGGAGCGTTTTCTGGACGTGCGCGGTCGCCACGTTGTGACGCAGCCCATCAAGGGCACGCGCCCTCGTGTGGGCGACCCGGTGCTGGACCCCGTCCGCCGCGACGAACTGATGCGAAGCGAAAAGGACCGGGCCGAGCTGAACATGATCGTGGACCTGCTTCGCAACGATCTGGGCCGGGTGTGCCGATTCGGCTCGGTGCGCGTGCGCTCGGCCGGCGCGCTGGAGGAGCACCCGACCGTGTTCCACCGGGTGGCCACGATCACCGGTGAACTGGCCGGCCGCCGGACCTGGGCGGACCTGCTGCGGGCCGCGTTCCCCGGCGGCTCCATCACCGGCGCCCCGAAGATCCGCGCCATGCAGATCATCGACGAGCTGGAGCCCACGCCCCGCGACGTGTATTGTGGGGCCGTGGGGTGCATCGGCCTGGACGGCTCCCTCTCGCTGAACGTGGCGATCCGGACCATGGTGATGCACGGGTCGGCCGTGCATCTGTACGCCGGCGGCGGCATCGTTGCCGACAGCGAGCCCGAGGCGGAATACGAAGAGACGCTGGCCAAGGCCGCCGGCATGATTCGCGCCTTCGGCTACGACGGGGCAACCATACGGGCCCTGTAGCCTCGCGTGGAGTCCGCGGACGTGGAAGACGTCACACTGCTGAACAACCACTTCGTCCCTCGCCGGGAGGCTTCGGTCTCCGTGGACGACGGAGCGTTCCTCCACGGGGCCGGCCTCTTTGAGACCATGCGAGCAGAACACGGTCGCGTCTTCCGGCTGGAACAGCACGTGCAGCGGCTGATGAACTCGGCCGAGCGGCTGCTGCTTCCCCTGGATCGCAGCCGGCTGCCCTCCGCGGAGCAGTTCGTCGAGCTGCTCCGCCGCAACGGCGTGACGCGCGGACGCGTTCGTCTGACCGTCAGCGCGGGCTCTGTGCGCAACACAACGGGCGAGCCCAGTCCCACCATCTGCGCGACGGCCGGCGGCGCCGCGGACTACCCCGAGGAATTCTATCGCAACGGTGTCGCCGTTCTGATCTCACGCTACCGCGTTTCCCCGTCAGACCCCGTGGCCGGACACAAGACGACCAACTACCTGGCGCGGCTGCTGGCCCTGCGAGAGGCCCAGGCGCAGCGCTGCGCCGAGGCCCTGTGGTTCACCACCGAGAACCTGCTGGCCGAGGGCTCCATCTCCAACGTGTTCGTGGTCAGGGGCGGCACGGTCATGACGCCTCGATTGGAGACGCCCGTGCTGCCCGGCATCGCCCGGGCGGTTGTGCTGGAGCTGTGTCGCGACGCGTCCATCCCGACGGACGAACGCGCCCTGAGCATCAACGACCTGCTGGACGCCGACGAAGTGTTTCTGACCAATTCCGTCATGCAGGTCATGCCGGTCATTCGCGTGGAACGCAAGGATATTGCCGAGGGTCGGCCCGGCCCGCTGGCCAGGCAGTTGCTGGCCGCCTATCGCGAGTGCGTGGCGAAGGAGTGTGGCGAACATGCCTGATCCGTATGCCTCACCAACCGCTGTCACCGTTGCCGACGTATGCGGGGCGCTGGAACGGCTGGCGCCGCCGGCCCTGGCTCAATCGTGGGACAATGTCGGCCTGCTGGCGGGCGACCCGGCCGCACTGGCGCGCCTGGTTCTGCTGTGCATCGACCTCACGCCCGCAGTCGTGGACGAGGCCGTGCGGAGGCAGGCGGGCCTGGTCGTGGCCTACCATCCGCCGCTGTTCAAGCCCGTCAGCCGATTGAACGCCGCAAGCCGCGGCACGGATGCCGTGGTGTTCCGGTGCATTGCCCACGGCATCGCGATCTACTCTCCCCACACGGCCCTCGACGCGGCGGAGGGGGGCACGAATGACGTGCTGGCCCGCCTCTGC
>CAZBFW010000543.1:0-3529 GCA_964491135.1 uncultured Phycisphaeraceae bacterium
CGCCGTCGCAGCCTCCGCACAGCGCAGCGGTTGCGGCTGTCAATGCCACGACCCGGAATCGAAGAACGACGTTTCTCATGATCGTGCGATCCTCCAATCGGCGCCGACCCTGCCTCCCGGTCAGGCACAGGGGGGACCGATTCTGCGGCGCGAAACGAACGGGACTGCCGGGGGCGGTTCCGTCGGGAGCATGATAACGTCCGCGAACTGTCCGGCAAAGCGGGCTGGATCCGCATAGCCGCGAAACGGCGTCGGGTCGAATTCTGAACCGCAACTCCGGCGATCGCGCCGCAACATCCCGTCAGTTCACACAGTTGAGCACTTGGCCGCGGTCCTTGAACGCCCGAACGATGCGGACCGTCTCTTCGGCCACGGCCAACTGGGCCTGATCCGTTGATGCTCCGATATGGTGCGTCCCGTAGACGCGGTCGCACTGGATGACGGAGTCGTGGAATTCCTTGTCGTTAGCTCCGGGCTCCTGCTCGAACACGTCCAGCGCGGCTCCCCGGAGCTTGCCGGCCTGAATCGCCTGGGCGACGGCGTGCTCATCCACGACCCCGCCGCGGGCACAATTGATCAGGCAGGCCGTCGGCTTCATGAGAGCGAGCTGCGCGCTGCCGATCAGGTGCTTGGTGCCCTCGCCGCCGGGAGTATGCACCGAAATGAAGTCCGATTCCTTCAGCAGCGTGTTCAGGTCGACCTTGCGGGCGGCCAGCTTCTGCTCCGCGGCGTTGTTGGCCACGACGTCCGTGTACAGGAGGTTCATCTCGAAGGCTTTGGCCCGTTCGGCCAGCAGCATGCCGATCTTGCCCAGGCCGATGATGCCCAGTGTCCGGCCCTTGAGGCCCAGGGCCTTGCTGTATTCCTTCTTGTTCCAGACGCCTTTCCGCAAGTCCACCGTGTTGTGCACGATGCGGCGATCGAGGGCGATGATCATGCCCATCGCCAGCTCCGCCACGGCCGTGCTGTTCATGCCCGGGCAGTTGGCCACTTTCACGCCCTTGGCTGACGCGGCCTTCACGTCGATCGTGTCGTATCCGGCGCCCGCCCGGATGATGAGCTTCAGCCCGGTCGCCGCCTGGATGACTTCCGCCGGAACCTTGGTGGAGCGAACGATCAGAATCTGGCAGGCCGTATCCTTTGCGGCGGCGGCCAGCGTTTCGCCCGCGAGTTCCGGATTGATGGTCACCTCACAGCCGGCGGCCTTGAGTTGGTCGATGCCTTGCGACTCAAACTTGTCGGCGATCAGAACTTTCATGGATGCACCTCGTGCTTGCCTCAATCGTTGGACCAGATCCGTTCGGACGGATTCTACCACGTTCAAGGCGGCGAGGGTATGGGGGGCGTGGATTTTGCCGCGAGTGAAACGCATGGATGCGAGAAGCGGCCGCATGCCCGCAGCGGACCAGTCGGTCCAGCCACGATGCTGCGCGCACTGCACCCGTTGCAGCCCTCGGGATATCACTCACTTGCGTCGAAGCGACGCTGGAATGCCGAGAAGTCGGCCAGATCGATCGCACCGTTCACGTTGAAGTCCAGGGCGTCACAGCCGGTGGGCGGCGTCTGCGGCTCGGGGCCGGTGAGGCATGCGGCAAACTCGGCATAGTCGGCCAGGTCAACCGTTCCGTCGCCGTTTGCGTCCCCGGCTCGGACGATGGTGCCGGGCGTGCGGACAACGCGGAAGCCGAGTGTGTTCAGGCCGGATTGGGGCGTGGCGTACTTGCGTTCGCTGTTCGTGATGCCCGGTCCGGACGCGTCGCCCCACGCCCACGACCCGCCGCGCACGGCCCTGGACGTCAGGGCGTACTGGTCCTGCATCCATTCGAACAGATTGCCGCACAGGTCGTGCAGGCCATAGGCGTTGTCGGTGTCGTTGGTGGCGAACAGGTCGTGTGTGGTCCCGTCGTAGTAGCCGACCGGTGTTGTGCCCGGCTCGAACGGATCGGCGCTGGCGTTCCAGTTGGCGTCGGCGATGGTAGCGGTGTTCCGGCCGAATCCGTACGTCATGTTCAGATAGAGGTCCTGCCGCCACGCCGCGGCCTTGAACCACTCGTTGTAGTCGTCCGCCTGAAGGGCGTTGTTGTCCATGGGCAGCCGGTAGCCGCGATAATCCGCGACGAGCGCCGCACGTTCCACGTCGCTCATGAACCGGGCCGACCAGTTTGCCGGCGTGATGGTCAGCGGCCGCCAGGTGCTCAGGCTGCTGCCGGGGCCCTCGCCGTAACACCGCTGCAGCGGGCCGAAGCCCTGGTCCAGGGTCAGCCAGTTGCAGAACTTCAAGGCGCCGTACCACGATACGCCGGCGACGGGGTGCTCGGCGAAGGCGGAATCGGACAGAATGTACTCGCCGCCGCTGAACGCAATGTGGCCGTTGGCCGCTGCATTGAAGATCAGCGTTCCGGCGCCGCTTGTGCCTGTGGTCCCGGTCTGCGCGGAGTGGATGTACACGCTGCCGCTGTCCGTGTCGTGGTACAGGTACTGGCCGCGTTCATTGTCGAGGTTGGCCAGGGCGTTGTTGAGAAAAGTCGTGAACTGGGCGTTCGTGATTTCGTAGACGCCGATGCGGTAATCATACTGCGGGCCCGCCGGCTGGTTCTGGGCCTTCGGCACGGTGGCCATGGCCGGAGGGTCCAGGACCGGGGGCGGGCTGGGCAGCCGGACGGCCATGGTTAACGTGCTGTTGCCTTTCCCGGTGGTCAGGTTGAGGAAATCGACTTGGCAGGTCTGGTCGGCCTCGAACAGCGACGCCTGCGCGTCGTCGACGGTGACGCGGACCTGCGCGGATTCGTACGGCTCCAGCGTGCCGCCCGCGCCAAGACCGTAATTGAGCCATACCCACGTGCAGCCGGGTTCCACCTGTACCGCGTACTCGTTGGCCGTGGTGTCGTGGTTCGTGATGGTGTAGATCTGTTCCAGGGGCGCCAGCGTGCCGTCGGCCGCCCGATGCGCTTCCAGGCCGGCTGCCGGTTCGATGGCGATGTGCGGGCCGATGGTCAGCGTGACCTTGCGGGTCTGCACGCCCTGCGTGTCGTGGTCGGTCAGGCTGACGGTGGCCTCGTACGTTCCCTCCATGAGCGCGCCGGCCGCCGTGCCGTCGATTTCGACGGACAGCGTCTGGGGTACGCCGGGCAGCGCCGTTCCGGAGGCCGTGTCCAGTCCGTTCAGGAGCAGCCAGTCGGCGTTGCGCGTGGCGGTCCAGTCGATGGGGTAGTCAAAACGGTTCTCGATGGTGTACGTCTTGGTGAGCGGTGTGATCTCGCCCCCGTACTCGCCGGACGCAAAGAACGCCTCCGCCGGAGTGAGCCGCAGGGGATCTTCCACCGTCAACGTGACGGTGCGCGTTTCCTGTCGGCCGCTCGTCACATCCTGGAACGTGAGTGTGGCCGTATGGCTGCCGACGGCGAGGGACGAGGCGCCGGTATTGATCGAAACCACCACCGTCTGACTGTTCTCCGGACCGCCGTTCAGAGCGGTGGGTGGGATTGAGATCGGAAGAGCGTCGTGTAGGGAAAGAGTGTAGGATAGGGTG
>CAZBFW010000544.1:0-3527 GCA_964491135.1 uncultured Phycisphaeraceae bacterium
GCCCGATCCCCTCCCGCACGGTCTGCTCCACGACGCCCGCATGGTACAGGCCCACGCCGACGCGCAGGGTGTCGGCCGCGTGGTCGTGCACGGAATCGTCCGCGGACATGACGCTGGCGATCCCGCCCTGGGCGTAGTTGGTGGCCGACTCTTCGGGCGAGTCCTTGGTGATCAGGATCACCTCGCCGTAGCGGGCGGCCTCAACCGCGGCCCGCATTCCAGCGATTCCGCTGCCGATCACCAGCACGTCGGTGAGGATGTTGCCGGTCCGAACCGAATCGAAGTTCGTCAGGTAGCGTCGACTGTCATACAGCGTGGTCATAGAGTCCGATATCCTAGTGACCGGTGGATTGGAGGACAATCCGCCGAGTGTGGAGACCGCGATGGGTGGGGGCCTGCCGCGCGGCTTGGCCGGACGGAAGCGGCAATTCGGGGGTTTCATCGTGCCGTACCCCGCCTTCTGCCCCGCTGTCCTGGCGGGAGGACATCTCCTGGCGCCCGTAACTGCATGCTCCCCCCCGGATCGCCGATAACTCGCACATGAAGGTGCTTCCCGATGGAACACGGCGGAGCCGCTTCGCGCGGACCGCTCGGGCATTGGCCGGGCTGGTTCTTTGCGCCGGGCCGCCCTCTCCGGCGGCCGACCTTCCGTCCGTCCCCTCGCCGTACGGGGATCGGCTGGTCCATTCTTTCGACTTTGACGAGCCGGACAACTTCACCCCGGTCCCCAAGTACTGGGTCCCGTTCGAGACGTTGCCCGACTTCGTGGTTGGCCGATTCGATCCGGCGGTCGGCTGCAGTGCGCCGCCGTCGTTCTACCTGGGGCTGAACGGTCGGGATGTGGCCTACCGGTACATCGGTCCCTCCCACGAGACCCCGGTGCGGCCCAACAGTGACTACCTGATTCTGGGCCGCATCCGGCCCGACCGGCTGGGGACGGCCCGGGCCCGGATTTCCGCGTTCTACGTGGATCGGGACAACCTTCCCATTGCTGACACGCAGCGGTTCAGCGCCCTGGTGGGCGGCACGTCACCGGAGTGGCAGACGGTCAGCGTCCACCTGCCCACGGCTCCGCGTGAGGCGTCGAGCCTGGGGCTGACCGTACGCGTCATGCAGGAGCGTACGTGGCGAACGGGTCCGCTTCCTCACCGGTACATTGAACCGGTGGACGTGGATGCCGGTGCCTGGTTTGACGACATTTTCATCTTCCGTTTGCCGCGGGCGGCCATCGAGACCCGCGTGCCGGGGAACGTGTTCGTGGCCCCGCGGGTGCCCACGCTATACGCCACGGTCACCGACAGCGATCCTGCGGGCCTGGTGGCGACCGTGACGCTCACCGACGTGCATGGGCAGGAACTCGGGACCGAGGCCGTCAACATTTGTACCACGGAGACGGTTGAATCCACGCTGTTCTCCTGGCGTGACCTGGAGCCGGGCCTCTATCAGGCCACGCTGCGGGTCGGTGTGGGAGACGCGGTTCTCGTGCAGCGATGGCAGACGTTCGCGCTTCTGCACGCGCCGTATCGCGGCGGCGCTTCGGTGGCTGCGCCCTTCGGGGTGGTGCTGGACGGTCCGGGAGTCACGGCGGATCAGCTTGCGCTGCTGCAGACGCTGCGTGTGGGATCGGTGAAGATCCCGCTGTGGGCCCGCTCCCGTCACGAGGTCGGCTTCGCGGACGACACCGCGTCGCTGGACGCGCTGCTTCACGACCTGGTGAAGACCGGCGTCACCACGCTGGGTGTGTTCGCGGGTCCGCCCTCCGAGCTGGTCCGGACGGCCGGTGAGTTCCCTCGCCCGCTGCTGGAGATCCTCGCCGACGACCCGGTGGGCTGGCGAGGCCCCATGACGCACGTGGTGGCCCGATATGCCAGCGTCTTCGAGTCGTGGCAGGTCGGCGGGGACGGCGACGCTGCGATGATCGATCCGAAGATGCAGGCGGTTGCCTGCGAGAGCCTGCGCAAGGAGATGAAGCGGCTCATCACGCAGCCCGAACTGACGGCGCCGGCCGACGCCCACTACGCGCCGGAGGACGGGAAGCTGCCCGCGGACAACCTCAGCCTGACCATTGCCAATGACGTGCAGCCGGAGTGGATTCATGAACACATGAGCGCCTACCGCGCGCTGGAGTATCGCAGCCTTGATGTCTTCCTTGATCCACTGCCGTCCGACCGGTACGACCAGACCGCCTTGCTGGCGGACCTGGTCAAGCGCGTGGTCTGCACGCTGCGAGGCGGCGCCGACCGCGTCTTTCTGCCGCAGCCGTGGGTGCCCCGCGCCACCGTTGACGGCGTGACCACCGAGCCGACCCGCGAGTTCGTCGCGTTTCACACCGCGGCCGATCTGCTCGCCGAGGCCCGTCTGGCGTCCGTTCTGCACCTGCATCCGGATGTGACGTGTTACGCATTCGATTCCGGGCAGGACGCCGTGCTGGTGCTCTGGGACGACACCGCCCCGCCGGAGGGCCGCACGCACGTGCTTCAGCTCGGGGCCGCGGATCGGCAGATCGACCTCTGGGGGCGTGCCACGCCGCTGGAACGCGCCGCGGACGGCCGCCAGGAGGTGCGCCTCTCGCCGGTTCCGGTGTACGTGGACGGGGTGGAACAGTGGCTGGTGGCGTTCCTGACGAACCTGAGACTCGATCCGAGCAAGGTGGAATTCCGGATCGGCACGCATCCACACGCCATCGTGCTGGCCGCGCCGGTGCGGGAGGCCGTCTCCGGCACGGTCGAGCTTCGGGCGCCGGAGGACTGGGACGTCTCACCCCGGAAATTCACGTTTGCCATGCCGCCCGGGGGCGCGTTGCGCAAGGAGATCAACATCCGCTACGCGCACAACGAGTCGGCAGGCACCAAGACCATTCTCGCCGACATTTACTTTGACTCGGAACCGCGCTACCACGTCGAGGTCCCGCTGCAGGTTGAGATCGGATTGAAGGACGTCGAGGTCTGGGGCTACGCCAGCAAGCGCGGCGACCGGCTCATCGTCCGTCACGGCGTGCTGAACCGGACGGACCAGGCCATCAGCTTCCGCGGCTTTCTCGCGGCACCCGGCCGCACACGGCAGTACCGCGTTTTCAACGGCATGTATCCCGGGCGGACGCTCGTGGTGGAGTACGCCTTCGACAACGCGTCGGAGCTGTCCGGCCGCACACTTCGCCTGGGCCTGCGGGAGGTCGGCGGCCGCCGCGCCCACAACATCGAGCTGGTTGCGCCCTAGCCGGCCGGTGCGATCCCGTCACACGATGGAACGATGCGGCTCCGCAGTTGCAGCGCCGCCCCGTGCAGAGACGCCTATTCCGGCGCCTTTTCGGCCGGCGGGGCTCCGGGCTTCTCCGCCTCCAACTGGGCCTGCTGGAACTTCCGGAGCTCGGTCAGTTCCGCTTCCATCGCCTGGGCCTTCTTCGCGGCCTCGTCGGCCGACGCCTTCGCCTCTTCAACCGCCTTGGTCAGGACCGCGGCCTTGAGGGCGGCCTCCTCCTGCTGGGCCTTGGCCTTCAGCGCGTTTTCCTGGGCCCCCGCCATGTCGGC
>CAZBFW010000545.1:0-3509 GCA_964491135.1 uncultured Phycisphaeraceae bacterium
TAATCTCGGGCCGTGCGATGTGCCCCTGCCCCAGAAGGAGTTTCCTCCGATCGAGAACGCCGGCGGCCGCTTTTGTGGCGGGGAAGCGCTGGACGACCCTTCCGCCAAAGCCGAACTGGCCGCTGAGTGCGCCGGAGCGGCCCTCACCGGCCTCGACTGCGGGAGGCGCGAGTGGTCCCCGATCAAGCGGGCCGACGTTCTTGAACGACCTGGGGGCATCGACGACGATTATTTCCAGACCCCGGTTTTCGGCTTCGTCGAAAGATCGGCGCTGGCGGGGGAGGATTTTACCGGTTCGCACGAGCACTTCTACGACTGCCCGTTCGAGCCGGTGCGGCTCGACTGCCCCTCGGACTGGACCCTGGATGTCCTTCCGATCGGCCCGCATCGAGAAATCGGCAACCATCCGAGTCTGTTTGCCGAGGGCAACCCGACGAAGATGGAACTGGAGTACGAGCTCTTTTACAACGACCTCATCTTCTGGCCCCAACCTCGCGAGGGTGATCTCATTTACGCAGTTGGCCGGTGGATCATCGATTGCGGACACGACAGTTTCCGGTCTGAGCTGCATCCGATCTCCATGTACTCCGCGATGAGGACCGTGGACGAGATCATCAACAACTTCACCGGAATTCCCGAGGAGGATCCCTTCGGCGGGCGAGTGGCGACCCGCGCGGATATCTGGGTCAACGGGTGGTACCCGGGCGGCCGGGCCATCGAGTTCGACATCTACCCGCCCCCACGGCCCCACGCCGACGCCAGCCTGATCGTGAGGAAGCCGGTGGACGAGCTTGTCACCTATGGTCTTGACTTCGAGTGGCGCATGGAACCGCCGGGCGCGGCCAATCACGTGCATATCACGTTCAACGCCCCGTACCGCAGAAACTACGTTACCGACTGGGGCGAGGTGAAGTACGAGACCGGCCGGATCTACCGAGGCACGTGGTGGCTCTACTGGTCACAGTGACGAGGCGGTTGGAACTCCCCTGGGACCCGGGACGACGGCTTACCGGATTCCTGGAGAGACGCTATGCAGGCTCGTCATGGAATGCGGTTCGGCGGTGCCGCCCTATGGTTGTTGCCGCGGCCTGGGGCGTCTCTGGATGCCAGTCGGGCGGCGGCGGTCCGGAGCATCGTGCGGAGGGTGCAGGCCGGGGAACTGGGGGAGGATGACATTGCCGAGCAGACCGTGTCACAATCACTGTATACGGCGGAGCTGCCCGACCCGGACCTGTTGATCCGCACGGCCTCCGAATACCGGATCAGCAACTTCCTGCTCTGGCAGATCAGCTACGCGGAGCTGTACGTGACGGACGTGCTCTGGCCGGATTTTGAC
This sequence comes from uncultured Phycisphaeraceae bacterium, assembly GCA_964491135.1. Taxonomy (GTDB): domain Bacteria; phylum Planctomycetota; class Phycisphaerae; order UBA1845; family UBA1845; genus JAFGJQ01. The sequence goes on from CAZBFW010000545.1 coordinate 1,337, forward strand.
ACGCACGCGCTGTTCGCGGCGATCCGGGCGTACGCGCGCCGGGAGCGTCGTTTCGGGGGGCTGGGGGAGTAGCGCGGGCGGCGCCGGCACCGGCGATGGCCCGCCTGCCGAAATCCCGGGACGAGTCCGCGATTCAGTGAGGCGGGCGGGACTGTTCCTCGTTTGACGCCGCGGGACCGTTTGCCCGGCGGGGCCGTCCTTCGATCACTAGCCCGATTACGCCGTTCTGCTCGAGTTCGTCTGCGATCATCCGGGCGGCCCGTTCCAGACCCTTGTCCGTCTTGTGGGTTTCGTCGGTGAAGAGATCCGGGTCCTTCGGGAAGGTCGCCGCGAGATCCACCAGCGTAATGCCCTGCCGGCGGCTGAGGTGGCGGAGGGACTCAATCAGCACGCGTGCCAGCCCGATCTCCGTGTTCTGTCTGCGGCACTCTTCGTCATCACGCGGCAGTGCGTCGGGCATCGTGACGATGACGGGCTCCACGCCGAACGCACGGGCCAGGGCAGCCGTGGACGCCACGTGCTGCTGAAACGTTCGAACGCCGTCCTTCGAGAGCCTGTACGGTCCGGAATAGGGCTGCTCCGGAAGCCGGATGGCCGCCAGCATGACGATGCGCCAGACGGCCGACTTCGCCAGCCAGCGGTTGCCCAGGCGCGTGTAGGGCCGCCGCGCGTGCCGGTAGTCTGAAACCACGTCGTCGCGAAACACGGCCGGCACGTCGTTCAGTGCATCGTGAATCAACACGATGTCCGGGTCGAAGTCCAGGCCGCGCAACGCGAAGATCGAGAAGCTCTCGATGGAACAGTATCCCGGTGTGCCGAAATTCAGCACCTCGAACCGAGTCGGCGCGTGCCGTTCGTTCAGGATCCGCTCCAGTTGCGCCGGCCACGTGTGGCGGTTGTCGCTGGCGTGCAGGCTGAACGTGGTCGAACCGCCCAGGCAGACGATCCGCACCGCTCCCTCCGGCTTCTCCCGTGTCACGTCTTCGCCGCGAAACCCCCAACGGTTTGTCCAGATGTTGGCGCCGCTCCCGACGGAGTGCACGTTCGGCCGGAGTGCGTAGCAGAAGTACGGATGCGGCTCGTACAGCTCTGCCGCCATCCGCACGACGGGAAGGTAGTCCCAGGTTCCCGTGGTCAGAAAATTGCCGGCCCGCAGGGTGATTTCCAGCACGCCGAACAGAGCAACGACCAGCAGCAGTACGAAAAGTATCTTCTTCCGACACGAGCGGCGGACCTCCTGGGTCCCGTCCGCAGGACGATCGTCCGCTTGCGTGTCGGTCTGCTCGGGAGAATCCAGGATCTTGCCCATGTTTCAGACGCCCGTCGGATTCCAGTGTCGCCACCGTCCGGCATGAGGCCACAACCGCTCTTGTTGAGCCAGCGCCACTTCAAGAGGAAGTATAATCCGGACTCCAGTGTCCCATCCACCGGAGATACCGGGCGGGTACGCGACGCACGCCCAAAGTCCTGCTGACATCTCGGCCGCCCTGCCCGCTTTTGGCACACTCTGCCGTCAGCCGTACCCCGGCGAATCGCTCCCGAGGCGGTCCGCCACGACGAGTCCGGACTTGGGTGGCAGCGGAGGCGGGGATGTCGCCGATCGAGCCTCGAGAAGCTCCCGCGGGTTTGACCGCGACCCTTTCGCGGCAGCCTGCCGGCAGTCGAAAGAAGCCTCCGCGCGGCGTGCCACGTCTGATAAGCATCGAAGCGGTGCTGAGTGTCATCGCCTGGCACACGCCGTTCGGCGCGAGAGCGGAGACAGACTATCGGACGGTGAGGCGAATGCGGCAATGTTCGCGCGGCGGTGGAGAACTGCCCGGCACGCGCCCTATGATATGCTACTTTGGAAGGAAGGCCGCACTGCCGGCCGCTGGGAGGGATAGCGATGAACGCATTTCTTCGGGGATGTCTGACTGTGGGTGTCGTGGTGGCCCTGGCCGGTCCGGCGGGAGCGGCGTCGCTGACGATCTGGATCGATCCGGCGGCCGGTTCCACGGAAGATACGGGGGCGACGGCCAGCCTGACTTTCACGTTTTCGGAGAGCGGGCCGGACGATCTGCTGAGCATTCGGGTGGAGAACACCACGCCGGTGGCGATCGGATCGACGCTGACGGCGTTCGGGTTTGAATTGCCCGCCGCCGTCAACGCAATTTCGTGGGGGGCCGGCGGGACC
>CAZBFW010000546.1:0-905 GCA_964491135.1 uncultured Phycisphaeraceae bacterium
TATAACTTTGCCTACAAGATATTGTGGGTGCCAGTCCGATATACTCACTGATTGGGCGATCTGCCGCAGCTCAAGCAAGGCTGAACACAGGGGCTGGGCTTGAGGCGCGCGGATGGGCGTGGCGAATGGGCAGTCAAGCGACGGCCGATTCAGGGCTCTGAGGCCGTCGATACGATCGGCGCGGTTCCGGTTGCCGGTGGAAGGCGTGGACGGTGGTGAAGATGGCAGCGGTTTCTTCAATCTCCTCTCTCGATCAGGCGCGGGGGGCAGCGGAAGGCCCGGTGAGCGGCGGTCTGCGCCTCACGCCCAACGCGGTCCGGGTTCTGGAAGCCCGGTATCTGAAGAAGGACGAAGAGGGTCGATGCACGGAGACGTCGGAGGCCCTGTTCCGGCGAGTGGCGTCGGCCGTGGCCGAGGCGGAGAAACTGTACGATCCGGACCCGGCGATTCGCAGCGAGTGGGAGAATCGTTTTTACGAGTTGATGGCGAGCTGCCGCTTCATGCCCAACAGCCCCACGTTGATGAATGCGGGCCGGGAGATGGGCATGCTCAGTGCGTGCTTCGTCCTGCCCGTGGGCGACAGCATTGACGAGATTTTCGACTCGATCAAGCACACCGCCCTCATCCAGAAGGCGGGGGGCGGCACGGGCTTCGCGTTCGACCGTCTGCGCCCCACCGGCGACTACATCCGCAGTTCCGGCGGCACGACGAGCGGGCCGATCAGCTTCTGGCGGGCATTCAGCGAAGCAACGAATGCCATCCAACAGGGGGCGTTTCGCCGCGGAGCCAACATGGGGATGATGAACATTCATCACCCTGACATTCTCAAGTTCCTCTACGCCAAGCAGGATTTGCGCCAGTTCACTAATTACAACATAGATCGGAAGAGCACACGTCTGAACTCC
>CAZBFW010000546.1:915-3504 GCA_964491135.1 uncultured Phycisphaeraceae bacterium
AACATCTCCGTGAAGGTCACGAATGCGTGGATGGAGAGCTTCCGCGCCGAGCCGGACGGCGCGCACGTGGTGACCAATCCTCGTACGGGGCGGGCGTATCGCATCCCCCGCGACATCGACATCCTGGGGTATTCGATTCACGACCTTGTGCCTGCGGAGGCGGCCGCCGATTCGGGGCGGGCCTTCTATACGCGCCGTGACCTGTGGCGAATCATCATCCGCAACGCCTGGCAGACGGGCGAGCCGGGGGTGGTGTTCATTGACCGCATTAACGAGCACAACCCGACGCCGCACATCGGACGCATGGAGGCGACCAACCCCTGCGGCGAGCAGCCGTTGCTGGACTACGAAGCCTGCAACCTGGGCAGCATCAACCTGGCCCACTTCATCCTGCACCCGGGCACGCCCCAGGCCAAGGTGAACTGGGACGCCCTGGGGTCCTCCGTGGACGAGTGCGTCCGCTTCCTGGACAACGTGATCGACGTCAACACGTATCCTCTTCCCCAGATCGACCGGATCTGCAAGGCCAACCGCAAGATCGGCCTGGGCGTCATGGGCTTCGCCGACGCGCTGTACATGCTGGGTGTCGGCTACAACACGGATCAGGGCGTGGAATGGGGCCGGACGTTCATGCGATTCGTCAACGACCGCGCCCATGAATACAGCTCCCAACTCGCCCTGGAGAGGGGAAGCTTCCCCAACTGGAAGGGAAGCACCTGGGACACGCAGCATCACCGCCCCATGCGCAACGCCTGCTGCACCACGGTGGCGCCCACCGGCACCATCAGCATCCTGGCCGCCTGCTCATGCGGCATCGAGCCTCTGTTTGCCCTCGTGTTCAAGCGCAACGTGCTCAAGGAGGAGCGGCAGCGCAGCCAGCCCATGATCGAGGTGAATCCCGTATTCGCCCAGGCGGCCGGGGCCCTCGGGCTCGACGGCGACGAGTGGATGGAACAGATCGCACGGGAGGGCTCGCTGGCCCACATCCAGGGCCTTCCGGACGAACTGCGACGCGTCTTCGTCACGGCCCACGACATCGAGCCGGAATGGCACGTGCGCATGCAAGCCGCCTTCCAGGAACACTGCGATTCCTCCATCTCCAAAACCATCAACTTCCCTGCATCGGCCACCGAGGCCGACGTGGAAACCATCTACCAGATGAGTTACGACCTCCGTTGCAAGGGGGTCACGGTGTATCGGGACGGCTGCCGCAGCGAACAGCCGATGGCGCTGGACAGGCAGGATGGTCAAAGGCAGCCGCAGGCCGACCCGGAACCCACGGCCACGGCCGATCGATCGACCCCCGTCGTCCCCCGGGACATGCCCGAGGTGACAAGCAGTCTCCGCATGCGCCAGATGACGCCGTTCGGCAACATGCACGTTCACATCACCGTTGACCCCCGCACGGAGCGTGAGCTGGAGGTGTTCGCCCAGCTTGGCAAGGGCGGCGACCTGGCGTACAGCGATCTGGAGGCCATCTGTCGGATGGTGAGTCTGTGGCTGCGCTCCGGCGGCAGCTTGCGGCACGTCATTCAGCAGTTGCAGGGCATCGGTTCCAGCCTGCAGGTGGCCACCAAGGACGGTCGGATCATGAGCCTGCCCGACGGGTTGGCTCGGGCGCTGATCAAATACTCCTACGCCAAGACGCGATTCGGCCTCAAGGATCTGTTGCTCGGCAACTACTCATTGGATGACATGGGCGCCACCCTGCGGGGTGAGGCCCCTGTGCCCGAGCCCGGCAAAGGCAACGGAAACGGGCACAACGGTGGGGCAAAGCCCAACGGGAACGGCGAGAAGACCAAAGGGCTCGCAAGTCGGAACGCTCGTCCCGGCGAGACCTTCGCAGCCCCGTCCCCGGGACTGCGGCAGAGCCCGCGGCTGAATCAGGAAGAGCTCTTCAAGACCGTCTGCCCCGTCTGCGGCGGCCTCATCCGGTACGCCGAGGGGTGCCGGCGTTGCGCCAACGACACCTGTGGGTGGGCACAGTGCTGACCCGCCGGGTGTAAAAATGGGTAGGAATTCGCCCCAGAAAAAGGGGCTTTGAAACAAATCTGGGCTATCGGACGTATATAATACTGTGGAGGACGTAAGAAAGCCGCCTCCGAACGCCGATATGATGATTGACAGGCGTCGGAATTCAAGTATTGTGCCCCGCCTGTCCGAAATAAAGGACGGATTCATAGGGAGGGTTACCGCCAGCGCGGGATGGGATGCGGAAACTGGCTTCTTTCCCCTCCGGAAAGCACCGTCGACGCCTTCGGGCTCGCGGTGCTTTCTTTTGCGCGGGCGCACCAGACTCGCGCGGGGGCACTGACCGTTGTCACCCCGCCTCCTCAGCGTGAGATTTCAGCCCGGAAAAACACCGCCTGTCAAGGGGCGAAGACGGCCTGCAACGTGGCGAAGTCCGCCAGGTCCACGTCGGCGTCGCGGTCCAGGTCGGGGCCGGGGGGAATCGTGCCGGGGCAGCCTTCGGGCGAGCAGGGCTGACCCGGGCCGGCGAGACAATTGGCGAACACAAGGTAGTCATCGAGGTCCACGTCGCCATCAGATCGGAAGAGCACACGTCTGAACTCCAGTCACGAGATTCCA
>CAZBFW010000547.1:0-3498 GCA_964491135.1 uncultured Phycisphaeraceae bacterium
GCAGCCCCGCCGCGTCCGCGAGCACAAACGCCCGCCAGGGATACGTGCGGTCGCCCGCCGTCTCCGCGAGGTGCGGCTTGCGCTCCACGATCTTCACGTCGCGATCGGTGTCCCGCTGCGTCCGGGCCGGGTACCGCGGGAACTCGGCCACGAGAGTGGTCTTCTCTCCGCCCCGAAGCCAGAGCCCCGGGTAGCCCTCGACGTTCACATCGGTGATCAGCAGATAGTCGCCGCCGCCCAGCTCGATCAGCGCGGGCACCGGCCCGGCCGGCAGCTCGGCGCACTTCGTGACGGGACGACGGTCGAACTCGTTTTCCTGGTGCGAGAAGAACCCCTCGCCGTTGGGCTTTGGAAAGTGGACCGCAAAATCCTCGCGGAAGCCAAACGACAGCGTTTCGCCATCCACGACGATCTTCTTCTGCCCGAGGCTGGATTCCCAGCGGAACGCCACCCCGTCGTCATACGCCCGCAGCCGCAGCGCAACGCCGCACGCGAACTCTACCCGCGATTCCCGGCACTGGTCACGAAGCGCCGAGCCGATCGTCGGCACCACCGGCGTGACCGGTTCATCAAGCGTCTGCGTCTGGACGTCCGCCACCGCGGCCTCCCCGGGCAGGGCTTTGCCGTCGATCGTGATGGCGATCGGCGTCGGGCGGATGATCTCCTTGCCGTCGCGCCGCACGGCGTATTGCACGCCGGCGTCCGTCCGGGTGACCGCCAGGGTATTACGCCCGTTGGGCGAGACCACGCTGTATTCATCCGCGTGGACCGCATGTGCGGCCACGACCAGGACGATCCAGAACGCGCGGAGGAGGAATGTAACTTCTCTCATGGGTGCCATCTCACGAATTCGAATAGAACTCTCTGCCATGCTCCGCTGGGCCGTGAATCCCTTCTCGGCCCGCAATTCCGCTGGGCCGTGAATCCCTTCTCGGCCCCCCTTTCTGCTGGGCCGTGAATCCTTTCTCGGCCCGCCGACCGCAACTCGGCCCGTGTCCCGCGATTCACCTTAGTCGCTTCGTCGCTTCGGGAACACCAGCCTCGCTCGTCCGGCCCCGATCGTAGGCCATCCCGCGCGCCGGCACAACTCGCCCCCCACGTCCCGATCCCCAAAGGACCGAGTAAATTCGCCTGTTTACCCACAGCCGTTCACGGACCTTCGCCCGACGCAGGCTTGCTTCAGGCCGGCCTGTTGAAGAGGGCAAGTGGCTTTTGCTATCCTGAAGGCAACCGGTGGGGTAAGGTCGCCTGTGCATCCGCCGTGCCGCGGTTCTCCGGATGGGCTGGTCGGGGCGGCCGGCCGCGCTGAGGAGTGTCCGGGTTCGGCAATGTGTGTCGTATTCCATGTGTGCCGCCGGCTGACGGCAACGTGTTGGTCCCTTGGCGGGCGGGCAGAAACCGTCCGCGCATGGACCGGGATCGGCGCCCTGGTGAGCGCGACCGCCTGCGCGTCCCCCGCGGCCGCCGCCAACGTGCTGGCCAATCCGAGCTTCGAGAGCGGTACCCTCCATCCATCCTCCTGGAACACCTGGGGGGACGGAGACTTCGTTTGGCAGACGGGCGGCGCGCGAACCGGCTCGAAGTGCATGAATCTGGGCGGGTCGGACCTCGCGCTGATGTACCAGCGAGCCCCCGGGGTGGCCGGCCGCGCGTACGTGGTCCAGGCCTGGGCCCGGTACGATTCCGGCGCGGGGGACGGCGAGATCAAGCTGGAATTCCACGACGGCTGGGAAAACAAGATCATCGAGCACCGCCGGTCCGTCCACCTTCCATCCGATTGGACAGAGTACAGCATCGCGGGCGTCGCGCCGGCGGGCACGGTCTACGCCACCGCCACCATCGTGGGCTTTGGCGGCTCCACGCTTCTGTTCGACGACGTGTCCCTGTCGGAGCAGGCCCAGGACCCCGATCTGCTGATCGACGTACGTGCAGAATCGCACACGTTTCTCGGATTTGGCGCGCAGATCTGGGATTTTGGCCCAGACACCGTCCGCGTATGCAACGATCTGAACGTCCGGTACGTGCGGGTCTCGTCCACGAGCGCCGCCGTGCAGGCATCCGCCGCCGGCCTGAACGTGCTGTTGCTGCGCTGGTCCGCACCGGCCGAATGGCTGGACGGCGACAACGAGCTGATGACCCAGTACGTCGATGACTACGCGGTGCTCTGGGCGAACACCGTGGCCGATCTGGCCGCCGGAGGGCGCGCGCCCGACTATATCGAGCTGAGCAACGAGCCCGACGGCGACTGGAACACGTACATCTCGCCGGGCAACTACAACACGCTGGTGAAGCTCACCCGGGCGGAGCTGGACGCCCGCGGCCTCTTCGACGTCGGCATCGTCGGCCCCGGCCTCACCCATCTGGATTGGAACAACCACAACTCAACGTGGATCGGCGCCCTGGATGCCCAGGCCGTCGCGTCACTGGCCGCCTGGGGAACGCACACCTGGGACGACGGCAGCCTGTGCGACGGCGGAGCGTCCTGCATCCACGAGAATTGGCCCGACTTCGGCGATTCGGCGGACGCACGGGACCCGACCCTGCCCAAGTTCATCACCGAGTTCGCCACCAAGGAGAACACGTTCCACGGCGTGACCTACCCGCAACCCGACCTGTTCCGCGACTACAGCGCGACGAACTCGATGCCGTACGCCGTCCGCGTATACGAAAACGCCCTGGCCCTGCTCAACCACGGTGCCCACGTGCCCTTCATCTGGCAGGCAACCGATCAGGACTGGGAGCAAAAAGGATGGGGCCTGATCGATCTGGCCGGCAACCCCAAGCCGGTCTTCTATGCACTGCAGACGTGGTGGCCGACTGTTCCCGTTGGCGCGTCCGTGATTGACGTGGGCGATCAGTCGGCAAGCCTGATCTACGCCGGCGCGTTCGTGAAGGACGATCGGCTGGTGATCGGTCTGGCGAACGACAGCGCCGCCGCGTGTGGCAAAACGCTCCGCGTGACCGGAGCAGCGAGCGTACAGATCGTCGCCGCGCCGGCCTGCCTGCTCGACCACCAGGGCGATCCGGCCACCCAGGACCCGGACACCGCGCAGGTGATCCAGCAAAGCCTGACCGTCGGCCCGGACAACAGCATCGACATCACGCTGCCGGCCGACAGCACGCTGACCCTCGTTTGTGACCTTTCGTTTTTGGCCGGGGACATCGACCGCGACGGCAACGTGGACCTGGCCGACTACGCCATTCTGGCCGGCTGCCTTGCCGGTCCCAACGCCATCACACCGCCCCCGTCGTGTTCGGCGGAGCGATTCGCCCGCGCCGACCTCGATACCGACGCGGACGTGGACCTGTCCGACGTGGCCCGCTTCACCGAAGCCTTCGCCCCCTGACCCGCCGTTTCGCCCCGTGCCACCGCTTCTCGAGCAGTGTCCATCTTTCGCGTGCCACTGCTTCTTGTGCAGTGCCCGTCCCCCGTGTGCCACTGCTCTTGAGCAGTGCCCGTCCCCCGCGTGCCACTGCTTCTTGAGCAGTGCCCGTCCC
>CAZBFW010000548.1:0-2007 GCA_964491135.1 uncultured Phycisphaeraceae bacterium
ATGACGATGGAGTTTGACGGGCAGCCCACCGTGGTCGCACCGCTGGGCGACTTCTTCGGCACGGCCCCGGGCCGGTCACCGTACGAATCCCTGCCGATGGGCGTCGCCGAGAACGGGCGGATGTGGTCTCACTGGCGAATGCCCTTCCGCAAGGAAGCCACGGTCTCCCTGACCAATCACACCGACAAGCTCGTCTCCGCCACGATCGGCATGGCCGCGGAGCCGTACGCCTGGGATGATCGCTCCATGTACTTCCACGCGAAGTGGCGCATCGAACACGACGTTCCCACGCGTCCGTTCCGGGATTGGAACTTCGTCGAAATCGACGGGCAGGGTCTGTTTGTCGGGGCGGCCCAGTACGTGGCCAACAGGGTCAAGACGTGGTGGGGCGAAGGCGACGAAAAGATCTACGTCGACGGCGAAACGTTCCCCAGCCACTTCGGTACGGGGACGGAAGACTACTTCGGATACGCCTGGTGCAACCCCGCGAAGTTCACCCACGCGTATCACAACCAGCCCCGCTGCGACGGGCCGGGCAACTACGGCCACACAGCCGTCAACCGCTGGCACATCCTCGACAACATCCCGTTCACCAAGAGTTTCAGGTTTGACATGGAAATCTGGCACTGGACGGAGAACTTCGCGGTGACCGTGGCCGCCATGAGCTACTGGTACGCCCGCCCGGCCGCAAAGGACTCGCTGGCCTCGCCAGCGGTTGCCGAACTGCGAGTGCCGGAGATGCCGCCCTACGTTCCGCCGAAGGTGGCTGGGGCGTTGGAAGGCGAGGACTTTCGCATCATCCAATCCACCGGCAACGTCCGCCCGCAGGAATGGGGCGACTTGAGCATGGAAAAGCATTTGTGGTGGACGGACAACAAAGCGGGTGACAAACTGGTGCTCGGATTCCCGGTCACGGAGGCTGGGCGGTACAAGATAAGCGCCCGGTTCCTCACCGCCGGCGATTACGGGATTGCCCAGCTTTCCATAAACGAACAACCGGCCGGACAGCCGATTGACCTGTACAACGACGGGGTCAAGCCCGGCGAAGAGCGAATTCTGGGCACGTTTGACTTGAAGGCTGGTGAAAACACACTCACCGCGGAAATCGTAGGGAAGAACGAGAAGTCCACGAATACCCTGTTGGGCCTGGACTACCTGCTTCTGACCCGCGAGTAGCCGCGGAAAGCGGCCCGGGCGGGCGCCGCCCGTACCGGTGCCGCGTGAACCGACACCCTTTCATGGAGGAGACGTCATGAACGTACAGCGAACGTGGTGGCACGTGGCGGGCGTGCTGGTGGTGGCCGCTCTGCTCGTCGGCGCCGGATGCAAAGAGGAGGAAAAAACTCCGGCGAAGCCGGCAGGCGGCGACACGGTGGGGGCCAAGATCGACGAGGCCGCGGACGCCGTGAAAGACACCGCGAAGAAGGCAGGGGATGCCGTGGGAGCTGCCGCCGATAAGGCCGCCGATACGGCGAAGGACGTGGCGGAGAAGGCCGAAGGCGCGGTGGAATCCGCGGCCGGAGCGGTGTCCGACGCCGCCAAAGAGGTCAAGGAGGGGCTGACCGCAGAGGCCAAGACGGAGGCCATTGCCCTTCTGGCCAAGGCAGACGCCCTGGACGGAGCCGAGGACAAGGTGATCACCAAGTGTGCGTCCTGCGGCCTGGCCATGGACGGCAACGACGAGAACACGATTGTCGTCGAAGGCTACACAATGAAGTTCTGCTCGCCCAAGTGCAAAGAGAAATTCGACAAGGAGCCGCTGAAGGCCGTCCTCGCCATGGAGTTCCCCGCGGCGGGCGAGACCGAGTAGGCAGGCGGGCTGAGGCTTTGCGAAACTTGGGCAGCGGTGCACCTGCGCACACCGAGCGTGGGGGCTGTGCGCATGTGTACGCTGCCCCGGCTGTCGGGCGCCCCCCGGGGGGGGGCGGGGGGTGGGGGGTTGGGGGGGCCCCCCCCACCCCCCCGGGGCGCCCGGGGGGGGCGGGTCCCCCCCCAACGGGACGGTGG
>CAZBFW010000548.1:2017-3496 GCA_964491135.1 uncultured Phycisphaeraceae bacterium
TCCCGGCAAATCGTCTACTGCTTCACCGTGTTCATCGAGCCCGTGCCGGTCACGCTGATCTCTTCGCCGGCCTGGGTCGTGAGCACGCGCTCGATTTCCACGTCCCCATCCAACGAGACGCCGGCAGAGCCGAGTTGAGCGTGCCAAATGAGGCTGTACTCCAGCTGGTCGCCTTCGGCGCTCTCCGCCTCGATCGTAAAACGCACGCTGACGCGCCCGTCCGAGTCGATGTCGCTGAGGCTGACCGATACCGGTCCAACCGTAGGGTACAGCTCGGCCAGCGTATGGGTCTCGCTGCCGTCCTCGCTGGTGATCGTTCCGACCAGGGTCGGCGGAACGGCCTCGAAATCGATGCCCACGTCCGTGTTGTAGAGCGGTGCGTCGTCAGCCTGCGCCGCGGAGATTGCCTTGTCGTTGTCGATGTTGATGAACACCAGGTGAAACCCGGGCAGCCGCCCCTGGAAGTCCGTCAGCAGGATGTTGCTGTACGGATTGCCGCCGAACCGCACCCGAGAGTCACCCCGCTCCTCGAACTGGTACGACCGGGCCGTGGCGGCAAAAGATGCCTGAACCCGACCGAGAAACACACCGGTCAGCAGGTAGACGGCCGCCCCCGCCCCTGCGACGGCCATCGCGGCGCAGCCCGCCAGCCCCGTCCAGACGCCGAAAATCCCACCCCCGGAAAGCACCCACCGTGCCCACCGCCGAATTCGCCCAATCCTGGCGATTGAACTCGCATTCCGTTGCATGATTTGCGCCCTCACTTTTTCTGTGGATTTGCCGCAACCGGACCGCACCCGGCCGCTCGTCTATTGGTACCCCGGCCGGACTGTCCCGGCAACCCCACTCTTCAGCTTTTCCACACATCGGACCGCGAATCTACGGAATGCGTGCCACCCGAACCGTTCCAGCGTAAGGGTTTGCGAAAAGGTCGTCATACTGGAAATGATACGCAGTACCGACGACCTCCCCGGTGTCGCGAAGGAACGTCTTGATCACGCTGTGGACCAGCAAGTGAAGTTCGGTTCCCGTTTCCAGAGCAACTCCGGGGGGACGTACCTGAACGCCCATCACCCGCAACGTGACATCCCACTGCTTGATGAGGTGTGCCTCCGGTCGAGGCCGCACGGCCTCAACTCGTGCTTCGAAAACCGCGGATGGTATGGGGAGCTTGGAAACCTCGATTTCGCGGATGGCCAGGTCGTCGTTGGGCGAGTGAAAACGGAAGTCCGCGCCGCCGTTCTGGCCGTTCGCGCAGCGGGCCTCCGTCAGCTGCAGGATAGCCGTCTTCCAGGTCTTCGTGTCGGTGCGCGTGACGGTCTGCGGGCATGGCCGGTAGCGATCGGCCGGCGATCCGGCATCTGAAACACGGTCGTAGTGGACGACGATCGGCTCGCTGCCGGCATCCCAATAGGTAAACTGCATCGTGATCGTGCCCCGATGGTCGTAGTAGTACGGGTCCGCGATGTCGATGTAGAG
>CAZBFW010000549.1:0-3490 GCA_964491135.1 uncultured Phycisphaeraceae bacterium
CGTACCTGGTCATCATCGGGCTGGGTTGGAACCTGGGCTTCATCGGACGTCTCTACCACACACACCTGCCCCTGAAGGGCCGCAGTGTGCAGATCGAGGGGATCCCCGAGTATTTCGTGAACGGCATGTTGCGCGGGTACGAGTTCTACAAGGTCGTGAACACGGGCGATACCGTGCCTCTCCATGCCAAGGTGCTGCTGGTCGGTGAAGCCCGAGCATTTTACTTTCAGCGGAAGGTCGACTACTGCGTGGTGTTCAATCGCAATCCGTTCGTGGAGGCCGTGCAAGCCGCGGATTCCGACCACGCGCAGATCATCGAATGGCTGCGTGAACAGGGCTACACGCACGTACTGGTGAACTGGGCAGAGGTCTACCGACTGCGCGCATCGAGATACGGATTCCCGAAGGACATCACAGAGAACCTCTTTGTCCGGCTTGCGAAGGCCGGTCTGACGCCCGTGGAGCCCATCGTCGATTCGGTGTTCGATCGACCATACGGCTGGGTGTACCGCGTGCCGTGACGTGTCAGGTGACGGCCGGACAAGAGCACGTCGCGCCGAATACCGGAAGTGCGAGGCTGCGCGCGGGACGGCTCCAGAGTGCCCGGCTCGGCGTGGCGACCGGCACGTTCGAAGGAAATACGGCTGAGGGGCAGGCATATGCCGGCGCCGTCCGGACCCGTGAGGCTGCCGAAGCCGGCGGAGCACTGTGCCGGGGCGCCGAGTCGAACCGCCAAGCGAACACGCTGACGGCGAATCAACCCGACGACGACAAGGACTGCTCATGGGGTGAAGCAACCGGGCGCGGCGTGAACGGAACGCGCATTCCGGTTCCATCCCGGGGGCGGGCGGTTCATTCACGAGGCGACACGCGCCGATCCGTGCCACCGACGTCCGAGGCGGTCGGGTAGCGCGCCGTGCGACCCCCGTCTGCGGATGGCTGAGGCACCGTGACCGTGATGCGGGTTCCCCGGCCCGGTTCGCTTTCCAGCGTCACCTGCCCGTTCATGACGTTCACGGCGTGCCGCACGATGGCCAGGCCCAGCCCGGTTCCGCGGGTGGGCCCGGAGCGGGCGCGTTCCACCTGGTAGAAGCGTTCGAACACGCGATCGTGCTCCTCCGGCGGGATGCCGCAGCCATCGTCCTCCACGGTGAGGGCCACGGCCGAAGGCAGGCGCCGACACGACACGGTCACGTGTCCTTCCTCATCCGTGAACTTGATGGCGTTGTGCACCAGGTTGTCCAGGATGAGGGACAGCAAATGGCGGCTTCCGATGATGACCTCACAGCCGGGCTCCAGTTCGGTGCGCCACCGCTGCTTCCGGGCCGCCAACTTATCGCGAAACCGATCGTGCAATTCCTGCAGGAACGCCGGGAGCGGGACGGCCGAGGCGTGAAACTCGGTGCCCGGGGACTCCAGCCGGGAGAGGTCGAGCAGGTCGGTGACCATCGCCTCCAGCCGACCGCTGTGCCGATCAATGATCTTCAGCAGCTTCGGCACGGAGTCGGAGGCGTCGTTCCCGGCCATGCCGATCAACGTCTCCACGGCCGCCCGGATGGCCGACAACGGCGTGCGGAGCTCATGCGAGGCATTCGCGACGAAGTCCGTCTTGATCTGCAGGGCATGTGTGAGGTCGGTCACGTCTGTGAGAACCAGCAATCGTCCGTGGAGACGCAGGCCGTCTGAGTCACCCGGTGACCGGCGAGCGTCGGGCGTCACGTCGCCGATGCCGGGCAGCACGATGTCGGACGCGCGGGCCAGCAGGGTCATGGCCCGCCCGCCATGCTGGACGGTCAGGCGATACTCCTCGATGGGCGGCGGGCCGTCGCGGGCCTCCGGGTCCGTGCCGGCGTCGACCCGCAGCATGCGCTGGAGCTCATCGCGCGGGATGCATTCTTCGATGGGCCGTCCCTCCGGCAACGACACGTCGCCGAGGGCTTGCACATCAAGCAGGCGGCGGGCGGCGGGGTTCATCAGCAGCACGCGGCCATTCGGCCCCGCGACAATCACGCCCTCGTGGAGCTGAGCCAGCAGGTATTCAAGGGTCCGGCTGTGGCGGTCAATCGTCTCCATCTGCCGGGCCAGGTGGTCGCGCATCTGATTCAGACTTCGGGCCAGCAGTGACACCTCGTCCGAGCCCGAGACCTCCACCCGTGCGGACAAGTCGCCCGTGGAGATGCTGCGGGCCGCCGCGGTGATCCGGGCGATGGGGCCGCTCCAGATTCGGGCCAGCGCCAGCGCCAGCATCACGGCGCCCGCCAGGACCACCGCCGCCGACAGGATCACGACGTTTCGCGCCGTCTGCGTTCGCGACTCGATGCTCCGGACGCCCATGGACACGCGAACCACGCCCCGCGGCGCGTCGGCCGGCCCCGCCCGCGCCGCCACGTAACGCATGTCGCGGGACAGAGTGTCCGACCAGCGGTCGGCCACGCCCCAGCCGCTGCGGAGCGCGTCCACAATCTCCGGCCGTTCGGAATGCGACACCATGTGCGCGGGGTCCGCTTCCGAATCGCCCACGACCGCGCCATCGGCAGTCATGAATGTGACGCGGATTCCGCGCGAGCCGGCGGACCCCACTCCCTTGGCCAGTCGGTCCAGATCGACCGCATTCTCAGTAAACGCGCGATCACCCGCGATCTCGCGCAGGGCCTCGGCGATGGCGCGCAGGTTGTCCGTCACTTCAGCGGCGTAGATCGCCTGGTAGCGGCCGTGGATGATCCAGACGCTGGCGCTCACGACGACCGCCAGAAGCACGGCGTTGCTCAGGAAGAGCTTCCAGAAGAACTTGCCGGGGGCGGACTTCATGACGATACGGCGTTCGGTCTCTGCGGCTCGCGGAACGTGTAGCCCACGCCCCGGACGGTCTGAATCCATCCGGCAGAGGCGCCCAGTTTCTTTCTCAAGGCCGTAACGTGTACGTCCACCGTACGGTCGGTGATGGCGACCCCCACGCCGAACGCGGCGTCGATCAACTGGTCGCGGTTGCGCACCCGGCCCCGTGCGACCATCAGGGCCTTGAGAAGCCGGAACTCGGTGGCCGTCAACTGGACGGGCTGCCCGTCCACAGTCAGTTCGTGCCGGCTGGGCGTGAGTTGGAACGGTCCCGTGCGGAGCGTATCCAGGTCGGTTTCCATCAGCATTGTGCGTCGGAAGATGGACCGCACGCGGGCCAGCAGCACTTTCATGGAGAACGGCTTGGTCACGTAGTCATCGGCGCCGAGAGCGAACCCGACCAGCTCGTCAGACTCCTCCACCTTCGCCGTGAGCATGATGACAGGAATGTTGGCCGTCGCCGGATCACGGCGCAGGATGGCAGCGACCTCATCCCCGCTCAGCCCGGGAAGCATCCGGTCCAGCAACACCAGCGAGGGGGCCTGTCGTCGCGCCTCGGCCAGCGCTTCGTCGCCCGCGCCGGCCACCCGGCACAAATATCCTTCCCGCTCCAGGTTGAGCCGGAGCAGTTCGGCCAGATCGGCCTCGTCCTCGA
>CAZBFW010000550.1:0-1253 GCA_964491135.1 uncultured Phycisphaeraceae bacterium
GCAGAGCATCTACCGATTCCGACTGGCCGAGCCGGAGCTTCTGCTGCAGCGGGAAATCGATTTCGACGTGCCGGACGCGGCCGGCCTCTGCGTGCGGCTCCAGCAAAACTACCGCAGCCGGGCCACGATCCTGAAGGCCGTCAACCTGCTCTTCCGGCCGATCATGCGCAAGACGGTGGGCGGCATCGAGTACGACGACCGGGCGGCGTTGCGGCCCGGCGACGATGCACGGCAGTCCGACGGCGCGCCCGTGGAATTGCACGTTCTCGACCGGATGGCCGCAGCGCCGAACGAGGACGCGGACGGCGCCGGCCAGACCACGCCGCCGCGCTTCGTGGACGTGGCCGATCCGGGCACCTGGACAGACGCGGAGCGGGAAGCCTTTCTCATCGGCCGGCGAATCCAGGCGGTGGTGCGTGACGGTGAATTCCGCTACGCGGACGTGGCGATTCTGCTGCGATCGGCGGCGTATACCGCGTCGGTGATGGTGGAGTTCCTGGCCAAAATGGGGATACCGGCCTACGCCGAGGGTCGGGGGTCACTTTTCGAGACACTCGAGGTGCGGGAGGTGCTGTCGCTCCTGCAGGTGCTCGACAACCCGCAGCAGGACCTCCCGCTGGCGGCCGTGCTGCGCGCAGGCGTGCTGGGCGACCGCTTCAACGAGGATGAGCTGGCAACGATCCGCCTGCACGATCGTGCCGTACCCTTCCACGAGGTGGCGGCCCGCTACGCCCAGGACGGCGCGGACGCAACGCTGGCGAACCGCCTCCGGGCAACGTGGCAGGCGATCCACCGGTACCGGCAGGACGCCCGACAGCGGCCGCTGGCGGACGTGCTGTGGCGCATACTCCGGGAATCCGGATACCTGGCGTACGTCGGAGGGCTGCCGGGCGGGGCACAGCGACGGGCGAACCTGCTCCGCCTGCACGAGCGGGCGCGGCAGTTCGGCACATTCCAGCGGCAGGGGCTGCACCGGTTCCTGGCCTTCATCGAGTCGTTGCGCGAGGAAGACGGGGATTTCGGCCTCGCCCCGGCCCTGGGCGAGTCGGAGAACGTCGTCCGCATCATGACCATCCACAAGCCCAAGGGGCTGGAGTTCCCCGTCGTATTCGTGCCGGACCTCAACGTCCAGCGCCAGGGCCACAGGGGCATGCTGCTAAGCCGGCTGGACTGGGGACTGACGCTGAAACTCAAGGCCGACGGCGAGAACGATGACGACGACGATAAAAAGAAAAATGACGAAAAACTGCCGC
>CAZBFW010000550.1:1263-3489 GCA_964491135.1 uncultured Phycisphaeraceae bacterium
GGTTCCCCGTGGTTTTCGTCGCCGGTCTGGGCAAGGCGTTCAACCTCCAGGACGCCCGCGGGCGCATGCTGTACGACCGGCGGGCCGGCATCGGCCTGAAAGTTATCGACCGGGAGCGGATGATCGAATACCCCTGTGCGCTGCATCATCTGGTGACCGAGCAAGTGGAGTCGGCCACGCGGGCGGAGGAAATGCGACTGCTGTACGTAGCCCTCACTCGGGCAAAGGAGCGTCTGATCCTGGTCGGAACCACCGCCCTGACGGGGGTGGCCGCGGCGTGGGAGGATCGTGACTCGCAAGAGCCGATCACTCCGCTTCGCATCGCGTCGGCCGGCTCGGCCATGGACTGGATCATTCCCGTGCTGGCCGCGGCGCCGCCGGACCAGGTCTGCCGGTTGACCGGAGCAACTCCGTCGGGAAACCCTGTGGCAACACTGTACGAAGTGCACCTGCACACGTCGGAAACCATGTCGGCGTGGCGGCTCGACGAAGCGTCGCCGGCGGCCGAGTCGGGACTGTTGACAGTCGTGGCCGGCCTGGGGCCTCTGCCGGCCGATGAGCCGGTCGGCCGGCAGGTGTCGAAGGCGGATGAGATTGTGGAACGGCTGGATTACGCCTACCCCCACCTGGCGGAGTCTTCGATCCGGGCCGTGGTGGCGGCCAGCGAGTTGAAGCGGTCGTTTGACGCGCTGGGCGATGCGGACGACCAGCCGCGGGAACGCATCTCGCCATCGTCGGCCTTTGAGGTGCCCAGCCTGGCCGGAGCAGGCGAACGGCCGATTACCGCGGCCGAACTGGGTACCGCCACGCACCGGCTGCTGCAATTCATGGCGCTGGGCGCGGCGGACGGTCCGGCCGCCGTGGCGCGGGAGGCGGCCCGGCTGGTGGACAGAGGCGTCCTGACCCCGGCGGAAGCCGCGGCCGTGGACGCGGACGCGGTGGCGTGGTTCCTCACAACGCCGCTGGGTCGCCGGGTGCGGCAGGCGGGCGC
Source organism: uncultured Phycisphaeraceae bacterium (assembly GCA_964491135.1). Lineage (GTDB taxonomy): Bacteria > Planctomycetota > Phycisphaerae > UBA1845 > UBA1845 > JAFGJQ01. The sequence goes on from CAZBFW010000550.1 coordinate 2,255, forward strand.
GTCCTTTCGCCGGGAGGAGATGTTCCTGTCGACGGAGCGGGCGGACGTCTTTGACCCGACGGTGGGCGACTGCCCCGTGCCCGTTGTGGTCCGGGGCATCGTGGATGGTGTTCTGTTTTGCGGGGACGGATTAGAATTGCTGGACTATAAGACGGACCGCATTGCGGCCCACGAGGTGTCCGCGCGAGCGGAGACCTACCGGATGCAGATGCGGCTGTATGCCCGGGCCATGGCGCGGTGTCACGGCCGGCTGGTGCGGCGATGCTGGCTGGTTTTCCTGCACCCGCGCGTGGTGCACGAACTCACGGTGGATTGAGGACCCCCATGCAGTTTTCCCAGGCGCATGAAACGCGCTGTCGCGAAGTCGGGTACGAAATCTTCAAGCGGGCCCGGTCGGCCATGCCCTGGATCTGGCAGGTCGACTGGTGGCAGGAGCGGCTCAACCAGTTCATGATGGCGCACGAGGCGCTGAAGGTGCAGACGTTCCGGTTCGTGGACGTGCTGCCGTCGCTCACCGACAACGCGGACATTGCCCGGCACCTTCGGGAGTATCTCGACCCGGTGTGGGACAGCGTCCCGCTGCCGGGGCGGCTGGGACTGGCCTACCGGAATCCCGAGTCCGTCTGGGGGCGGACCGTGGGGGCATGCTCTCGGTTTGGCGCCTCTCTGATGGCCCGGCGGTACGTGACGGGCACCAACGCGGACGAGGCCATCGCCAACGCGGAACGCTTGCGGGCGCAGAGCATGGCGTTCACCATGGACGTGCTGGGCGAGGCGACCCGCAGCGACGCCCAGGCGGATCGGTACGCCGCCACGTACGTAGAGCTGATCGACAAGCTCTCCATCGCTTCGCGGGCGTGGCGCGAGCATCCCGTCATCGACCGCTGCCGAACCGGGCCCATGCCCAAGGTGAACATCTCGATCAAGCTGACCTCGCTCGATCCGCACTTCGACGCGATCGACCCCGTCGGCTGCCGCAAGCGGGTGTTCGCGCGGCTGCGCCCCATCTTCCGGCTGGCCCGCGAGCGCGGCGTGTTCATGAACATCGACATGGAGTCGTACAAGCACCGCAACCTGACGCTCGACCTGTTCGAGATGCTCCTGATGGAGCCCGAGTTCCGCGATTGGGACCAGATCGGCATCGTCCTCCAGGCGTATCTCCAGGACGGCGAGCAGGATTTGACCCGCCTGCTGGGCTGGATCGAGCGACGCGGCACGCCCGTCGCCGTGCGGCT
>CAZBFW010000551.1:0-3478 GCA_964491135.1 uncultured Phycisphaeraceae bacterium
TGGACAATGAGATCTACAACACCAGCGGCTCCGGCCTTCAGGTGAACTCCGGCTTTCTGGATGAGACGGGGGATCGTCCGGCCCACCACGTGTACGTCGGGCGCAATCACGTGCACCATGTGCGTCAGTCGGGGCTGACGGTGAAGAAGGCTCGAGACGTCGTTTTTTCGGAGAACCTGGTTCACGACGTGATCTCCACGCCGTGGTCGGTGAGCAAGGGGCTGGCGTTTCAGTACGGGCCGTACAACCTCTGGTACATCTACAATCACGTGTACAACAATGAGTGGGGCATCAACGCGCCCAGCAACGACGGCGGGCCGGGCGGCGACGTGTATTTCGTGGGGAACCTGATCCACGATTGCGGCCTGGGGATCACCTGCTGGAACAACGAGCAGACGGCCCACATTGTGGGCAACACGATTGCGAATTGTGGAGGGGGGATTCGGTACGAGAACGGGCCGGGCATCCGGCTGGCCAACAACGTCATCGCCGACATGTCCGCCGCCGAACACATCGACGTGTTTGGTGGCAGCGGCAGCACTGCTGCGAACTCCACCAGCACGCACGATCTGTTCCATCAGTCCGCGGGGCCGGTTCGGATCAAGTGGAGCTCCACCACGTATACGAGCGTCGCGGCGTTTCAGTCCGCCACGGGGAAAGGCCAGGGCGACCTGGAGGGGGACCCGTTGTTCGTGGACGCCGGCGGCGGCGATTATCATGCGCTGCCGGGGAGCCTGACCACCGACGCGGGAACCGCTTCGGCCGTCTACGACGAGTTTTTGAGTTTCTTCGGGCAGGACATCGCCGTGGACATGGACGGTGTTCCGCGGACGGCGGGGCTGGGACATGACATCGGCTGCTACGAGCAGTACCAGTACCAGAGCTGTCAGAACCCGGCAGAGTGCAACGACGGCATCGACTGCACCCTGGATGACTGCGTTGGCGGATACTGTGCTTTCATTCCCAATCATTCCCTTTGTCCGGACGATGGGCTGTTCTGCACCGGCGCGGAGATCTGCAGCGTGCGGCTGGGCTGCATGTCGACGGGCAGCCCCTGTCCGTTCGGCCAGGCCTGTAACGAGGAAACGGACACGTGTTCGGGTGTTCAGGCCTCCGCGTTGTACGTGAATCAGGCGGCGGGCGGCGTGAATGACGGCCGCTCGTGGAGCAACGCGTTTGCCGACCTCCAGGACGCCCTGGCCGCGGCTGCGCTCGATCCGTTCATCACGGAGATATGGGTGGCCCAGGGGACGTACAGACCCGACCGGAACACGGGTGACCGGTCGGCGTCGTTTGCCCTGTCGGATGGCCTGGCCGTCTACGGCGGCTTCCGCGGCGACGAGGCGGTTCTGCGGCGTCGCGACTTCACCCGGTACCCGACGATCCTGTGCGGCGATCTGGAAGACAATGACGACCAGAACTGGCCGTACGAGAACAGTTACCACGTCGTGACGGCCGGCGGCACCGGTCCATCGGCGGTGCTGGACGGGTTCACCATCCGGCGTGGCTACGCCGACGGCCAGTTGGACGGACGGGGACATGGAGCGGGTGTCTACATGGTCGACGGCAGCCCGACACTGCGAAACTGCATCATCGAGGAGAACCGCGCCGGTGACTACGGCGGCGGGCTCTACGCGACCGGACAGGGCGGTCCCACGCTGATCGACTGCATTCTGCGCGACAACCACGCCCGGAACGGGGGGGGGCTGGAGGCGGTGTGCGAGTCTCTCACCATGACCAACTGCATCGTCACGGGCAACACCGCATCCTGGTACTACGCGAGGGCCGGTGGGATTTCCTGGGGAGGTCAGCATGTGGACCTGACCAACTGCACCGTGGCGGACAATGTCTCGACCGGCAGTGGTGGCGGCATCTTCTCCACAACGGGTACGCTGGTCGTGCGCAACTGCACGGTGGCCGGCAATCAGAGTGCATACGGCGGTGCGCTCAACGCCCAGGGTGACACGTTTGTCAGCATTTCCAACTCGGTCTTCTGGGGGAACGTGTCCGGGGATGCCATCCTGGAAGAGGCCCAGATGAACTCCAACGGTGTGAATTCCAACGGCTTCATCAACGACAGTTGCGTGGAGGGCTGGTCGGGGGCTTGGGGCGGGGTGGGCAACATCGGCGACGACCCACGGTTTCTGAACGCAGCGATGCGTAATTACCGTTTGACCGCCCCGTCGGCGTGTGTGGACCGGGGGAACAATGCCGAGGTGGCCGCCGACGTGAATGACCTGGACGGGGACGGCAACACGTCCGAGCCCGTTCCCTTTGACCTGGACCGCAACCCGCGCTTCATCAATGCATCCGCGGAGCCGGGCCTGCGATCCGTGACGGTGGACATGGGGGCGTTTGAGTTTCAGGTGGCCGGTCCGGCCGCGGGCGATTTCGATGAGGACGGCGACGTGGATGCCGCAGACTACGGAACGTTTGTGGGCTGTATGACCGGCATCAGTGCGTGTGGGCCGATGGGCTGCGGCCCGGCGGATATCGACGGTGACGACGATGTGGATCTGAACGATTTCGACGGGATGGCGCCCTGCGTATTCGGTCCCACGGTCGGGCCGGTCAGCGGGGATTGCGCCCCGTTCGACCTGGACGCCGATCAACACGTGGACTTGCGTGATTTCGCGCTGTTCCAGGCGGAGTTCGTCAGTCCGTACCCGAACCCCGCCTGTGACCTCGCCGACTTCAATGCTGACGGCGTGGTCGATATCTTCGACTTCGCCATCTTTCAGCAGGCCTACACGGGATAGTGAGGCACTCAACGGTCGGGTGCCATGGTTGTGGCGCCGGCACCTCTGCGGGCGGGTCCGCTACGCGTGAACCCACCCCGAGGATCCGTTCTCGATCCAGCCTGGGGAACCGGCTTTCCGTCCGGTCATCATGGCGCCGCAAACACGTTCTGCAACATTCCAAAGTCCGCCACGTCAACGTCTTCATCGGCGTCGAGATCACACGCCTGGCACGTGATGGCGACCGCCGCTTGGGGTCCTTCGAGGCACTGCGAGAAGACCACATAGTCGTCAGTGTCCACATCGCCGTCGTGATCGAAATCAGCGACCAAAGACGGGCGACGGCTTCCGAGAACAAGGAAGTCGTCATAGAGGGCGTTCAGGTAGTTGTTGCCGCTGCCGTTGTCCTCGATCCCCAGGGTTGCCGAGGGCTCGACGCTCGACTGATAGCTCACGCTGCCCACCTCCACGCCATTGATCTGAAGGGCGTACTCTCTGGTCGCCGGATCCACGTCAATCCGGATCGGCATCCAGGTGTTCGCCGGCGCGTAGCTGTTGAACGCCGGCCCGACGCTGTGGCCCACGAAGGAGTTGTCCCCCACCGGATCATATTTAATGGCCATGTAAGGGTAGTCCAGCAGCAGTCGGACATGCCCGAAGATCAGGAAACGGTTCCAGTGAAACGAGGAGTACTTAGATCGGAAGAGCACACGTCTGAACTCCAGTCACCGCTCATTATC
>CAZBFW010000552.1:0-3476 GCA_964491135.1 uncultured Phycisphaeraceae bacterium
GATGTGGGCGCGGACAACATTCTCGTCAACGCCGTGTGCCCGGGTTCGTACCTCACGCAGCGCCATCGTGATCTGCTCGCCCGCTGGGCGGCCGAGCAAGGCACCACGCCGGAAGACCTGCTCCGGCAGCGTGAGGCCGCTATTCCGCTGCGACGATTCGGCGAACCCATCGAACTGGGCCGGGTGGTGGCGTTCCTCTGCTCCGAACCGGCGAGCTACGTCAGCGGCGTGTCCCTGCCCGTGGATGGAGGCCTGTGCCGCGGGCTGCTGTAGCGAAGGCGGTACGCATCGGACCGTGCCGGGTGGGCCGGTGTTCCACCAATTCTTCTTGACATGCCGCGACGGCGGCCATGAAATGCGGCGCGTGGCGACGGTCGACGCGGGCCGGCAAGCGTCGGGGCTGCCGGCGCCGAGGAACGCAAATCCCATCGGAGGGCCGCCTGCATGCCGCTTGACGTCGAAATCCTCGCCCGACTCCAGTTCGCCCTGACCATCATGTTCCATTACCTCTTCCCGCCGCTGACCATCGGGCTCGGCGTGCTCATGGTCATCATGGAAGGGCTCTACCTGAAGACCCGCGACAAGCAGTATGAGGCCATGGCCCGGTTCTGGACGAAAATCTTCGCCCTGAACTTCGCCATCGGCGTCGCCAGCGGAATCGTTATGGAGTTCCAGTTCGGCACGAACTGGTCCGTCTACTCGCGATTCGTGGGCGACGTGTTCGGCTCGGCCCTGGCCGCCGAGGGCATCTTCGCCTTCTTCCTGGAGTCCGGGTTCCTGGCCATCCTGGTGTTCGGCTGGGACCGCGTGTCCCCGCGCGTGCACTTCTTCTCCACGATCATGGTGGCCCTGGGCTCGATGTTCTCGGCCGTCTGGATCGTGGTGGCCAACTCGTGGCAACAAACGCCGGCAGGCTATCACATCGTGACGCGGACGATCGAGGGCCACGTGTTCCGCCGGGCCGAAATCACCGATTTCTGGGCCGTCGTGTTCAACCCGTCGTCCGTGCATCGGCTGACCCACGTGCTTCTGGGTTGCTTCATCATGGGGGCGTTCTTCGTGATGAGCGTCTCGGCGTACTACATCCTCAAGCGCCGGCACGTGGCGATCTCTCAGAAGACGTTCACGATCGCGCTGGTGATGGCGGCCGTGACGTCCCTGGCGACTCTCTTCTCAGGACACCTCCAGGCCCAGAACGTGTACAAAACGCAGCCGCCCAAGCTGGCCGCGTTCGAAGCACACTTCCACACCGGCGAGGGCGGGGCCCCGCTGTACCTCTTCGGCCTTCCGGATGCGGAGTCGGAGACGGTCAAGTACGGGCTGGCCATGCCCGGCGGCCTCAGCTTCCTGCTGCACGGAGACTTCCGGCAGCCGGTCACCGGGCTGGATCAGTTCCCGAAGGGGGACTGGCCGCCGGTGTTCCTCGCGTTCCAGACCTACCACGTCATGGTGGGGCTGGGCATGTTCTTCATCGCGATTACGCTGTTCGCCCTGCTGCTGCGCCTGCGCGGAACCCTCTTCCAGAGGCGATGGCTGATGATGATCTTTGTCGTCGCCGTCGTCGGCCCGGTGGTCGCCAACCAGTTCGGCTGGGTGGCCGCCGAGGTGGGCCGGCAGCCCTGGATCGTCTGGGGCGAGCTCCGCACCAGCGAGGCGTACTCGCCCTCCGTGCCCGCCGAGCAGGTCCTCGCCTCCATCATCCTGTTCGGCATCATCTATGCACTGCTGTTCGTCGTCTGGATCTACGTGCTGGACCGCAAGATCCGCGAAGGACCCGCCCACATGCCTCCCGACCCGGCGCCCGACGGCGGAAGCGTCCTGGCCGCGGCGGCGGCCCTGCACGCCCGCGGCGGCGCATCCATGACCGATGCGCACGAATCAACCGGCCACTCGCGGAGGAATCCCTGACATGCCCGACACCGTGTGGGACCTCAATCACCTGTGGTTCGCCCTCCTGGGCGCGTTGCTCACCGGCTACGCCATGCTCGACGGGTTCGATCTGGGCGTGGGCATCCTGCACCTGTTTGCCCCCTCGGATCACGACCGGCGGATCCTCATGAACTCCATCGGCCCGATCTGGGACGGAAACGAAGTGTGGCTGGTCACTTTCGGCGGCGCGATGTTCGCGGCCTTCCCCCACGTCTATGCGACCGTGTTCTCCGCATTTTACCTGGCCTTCATGCTGTTGCTGTTTGCCCTGATCTTCCGGGCGGTGGCCCTGGAGTTCCGCAGCAAACGCGAGTCGGCAGGCTGGCGGGGCTTCTTTGACGCCTGCTTCTTCGGCTCCAGCACGCTGGCCGCGCTGCTGTTCGGCGTGGCCACGGGCAACGCCATCCAGGGCCTGAAGGTGGACGCGACCATGGATTATGCCGGCTCCTTCTTCGACCTGCTCGGGCCGTACCCCATTCTGGTCGGCCTGTTCACCGTGTCGCTGTTCGCGATGCACGGCTCGATCTACCTGTACCTCAAGACCGAGGGCGAGCTGCAACAGCGCGTCTACGGCTGGATGTGGAAGGCCTTCTTCACGTTTCTCGCACTCTTCGTCGTGACGTCCGTGGTGTCGATCCTCGCGATTCCTTCCGCCACATACAACTTCCGGCACCACCCGTGGGCCTGGGCCGTCGTCGTCCTGAACGTGCTGGCCATCGCGAACATCCCGCGGGCCATTCGCCGGCACCGGCCGGGCTACGCCTTCTTCTCTTCGTGCTGCTCCATCGCGGCCCTGGTGTTCCTGTTCGGAGCGGCGCTCTATCCGAACCTGGTCGTCTCCAGCCTGGACCCCGCGTACAACCTGACGCTTTACACCGCCGCGTCGTCACCCAAAACGCTGACCATCATGGCCGTCATCGCGGCCATCGGCATGCCCTTCGTGCTGGCGTACACCACGGTGGTCTACCGGGTCTTCCGCGGCAAGGTGAAGCTGGAGCCGTCCAGCTACTGAAGAAGGGACGGAGGGATCCAGGGCCCCAGGGACCAGGGGCACGCGGGGAAAGGCAAACCCCGGCGCGCCTGCGTGATTCCTTCCTTTCTCACTCGCGTGCTCCTTCGTTGCCTGGAAGCTCCTCGAGCAGGGCGCGCGTTCGGGTGTCCTCGGGGACGCACTCGACGGCCGCCCGATACGACACCCGCATCTGTGTGAGTCGGTCGGCGTTCTCATCCATGAGCCAGGCAAAGCCCTCCATGAGATGACGGGCGGCGGCATACCAGCGATTCCATTTCCCGATCGCCTCTTCCGGCGGAGTGTCGTCGGGCCAGCGGGAGAAGAACTCGGCGGCGTTGCTGCGCTGCCGCAGCATCTCACGAAGATTCAAGGACAATGTGTTCTTGTACGGGCTCGCGTGCGTCATGTAGTCGAGAACGGGACGATCATCCGTGTGGATCGGGCCGTCCCCGGCGTATCGTCGGAGGTCATCCTCGGCGAGCAGCAGGCAGGCGGCCAGCTTGTAGGTGTCGGCCAGGCCGATGCGGTCCAGGTC